>JAYVBW010000380.1:0-2397 GCA_043750255.1 Pirellula sp. | reverse complement strand
GACTCCGTCTTGGGAGGAACGCCGATTTCAATGGCCATTAACGGAACTGCATTTCAAAAAGAGGGTATCACCCGCAATCAACAAGTACGAGCCTTCAAGCAGAGCGAAGTTACGCTTCGAGCAGTGTTGACCGATTTGGTCCGCCGTGCCAATCCAGTCACCACGGTTCGATCACCAACGGAACGGAACCAAAAAGTCGTTTGGTTGGTTCTAGAGGATTCTGAACGGCCGGGTGAGAAGAAGATCGAATTGACAACGCGAACTTGGTCGGAAGCGAATAAGGTTTCGCTTCCAAAGGAATTTGTTCCCGAGTAGCTTTGCGTGTGTGAAGGTTCCTGAGAATCCAAACGCGGCGAGGATGTAAATAGGGCCATACGTAGGGACCAGAAAGCGACCGCCGACGCTATACGTCATTGCGACTACGACCGTGTTGATAGCGAGCGGTCCCACGAGCCAAATCAACGCAACTCGGTTGTACCGCGATAGCCAAAGCATGCCTACGATGGCAAATAGCTTTAAAAACATCGCCTTTCCTTGATACGGATTCCACTCCGTTATTACTCTGTTAATGAACAGTCCTGGAAGTACATCAACGTTATCCGCTACCCAGTTTTTCACCTGCACATTTGCCTTTTTGTCGAGTTGTATTTCAAGATCTCTAAAGTCTTTGGCCGAATCTGGGGCTGATTCCAATTGGAATTCTAAATCCCTACGCAATCGTTTCTCGGGAGCAACTTGCCATTCTCCTCCGGATTGAAATGCTTCGTCGCAATAGCCACCCATGACTGAGGTGGCACCCTTGGTTCCGAGTGGATGAAAAGATTCGAGAACGCAACAATTGCGGACCCACCAAATAGATCCGATCATTCCGAATACCAACATGGACGCAAATACCCAGTGAATCGGTGCTAGTCGATTCACCTCAAGCTGCGGTGTCGTGACTCGATAGGCATACCAAAGCCAAAAAACTACAAACGGAACCCAAAGCACGAACACACCACGACAAAGGTACATGCCTGCAAACGTCGCGCCGGTTACAGCAGCCCATTGCCAGTTTCCTTTTTGTGCTCCCCACCAAGCGATGAAAAGAAAGGTTTGCGTTAGCAAGAGCGCCAACGGCTCAGTCAAAAAGTCGGTCGTATAGTTTCGTAAATTGCGTTCGGAATAGACAATTGCAATCATCGATATTCCCATGTAGGTCGCAAGCTGTGAATCGCACACCTTGCTCATCCCATTTGCAAGCGAAACACCCCAAGCGAGCGCGACAGCGCAGCCAATTGACAAGCAGCACGCCAATGCAATACGTATGATTCCAAAAGCGATCGGGCCACGTGGAGCGATTTGGTAAATGGCCGCTATGCACAACGGAAAAAGTGGCGGGCGATTCGTATCGGCTAAGACGGGGCCACGACGAGCCAGATGGACAGAGTAGTCGAGGCCCGATTCGGGACGTTGAACATCTTGATAAACACTCCGCCATCCTGCTGAAGAGACTGAAGTTGACCACCCATGGCCTTGACTTAGTCCGTATCCAATCGCTTCGTAGTCGGGGCCATCACCCATTGGTTTGGGTGGCAAAACGAACCACTTATCCAGCACCACAGCAGAAACATGAAGTGGCAGAAACAATATTAGTGCAATAAAAAACCAACGAGATGGACTTTGAGTTTTCTTTATCCCAGTTGCTTTCGTTGATTCTCGAAATCGACTCCCTGGGCTTTGTCGTATACTTGGACTGTAGGCGGACGCTTGTTTCATGCAACCCCATTCTTTCTCCAAAGTATGATCGCAAATCCCTTCGAAGTGGCATTTGTCATGGAAGGATCAATAATTGGCGGGGAAGGAAACGCTACTCTTTAAACGCAGGAAAGGCAAAGAGTCGACATCCTTAAATGCGAAATGCGTACCAAGGTGTTACCTCCTCGATTGTCGAGAAAATTCACCTAGTTTTCCATCTTCGCTGACGATTTTGGAAAAGGACGTCTTCACACAACAGCGTTGCCGGCACGACAGTTTGTCCGCAACTCCGACAGTTTGTCGATTAGTTGTCTTTCAGCCTCTAGGAGCTTCTTCGTTCGAAGCTCGAAATCTGCGGAGCGGATTTAGATCAAATACGAGTCACTTTCGAACACCGGTGCTTGTAAGACTATATACTTGAGAAAGTTTCAACCACACCTGGCGGATCCAATGGCAAGACTCGGAGTAGCTAAGCAGAGTGTCAAGTAATACTCTTCCGGTTAACAATCGTCTAGCGGAAGTCGTAGCGGTGTTTCGTTCCGCAACTTTGCGGATAGCTGTGGCTACATTGCTTGTGTTCTTCGTTGGCAGATGGGGAATGTTTCACGAATTGAAATCTATTCGCAGGTCTATAGGTAGTTCGCAAGTTTCTGAAGCAAG
>JAYVBW010000379.1:0-2677 GCA_043750255.1 Pirellula sp. | reverse complement strand
ATGCTCTCGCTTGACTTGGCTCAAATCTAATAATTGCTGAGCCTGACCAGTGATGGGACAAACCATCCAGGCAACAAAAAGCAGTAACAAGCGAATGGGTGAAAATAGATGTTTTGAATCTTGCACGATTTTATCTAGCCAAAACGTCCTTTGTTGTCACATTCGAAAGTTGAAGAGCGAGCTCGACGCGGCATTATAGGTTTTCCACGCCGCCTCGTGTTGCTGGCAACCACTATTGAATCGAATAGAAGTCGAACATCCAAATCATGAAATCTGAAGAAGTGCCAAACTGGCCCGCCGCAGTTTTGCGAATCGCTGCAGTGTACAACGTAGTTTGGGGTGCGTGGGTTATTTTGTTCCCAAATCACCTGTTCGATCTTACTGGAATTGACCGCCCAAACTATCCGGGAATCTGGCAGTGTGTCGGAATGATCGTTGGGGTCTACGGAATCGGGTATTGGATTGCGGCCAAGGATTTTGTGACGCACTGGCCAATCGTACTTGTAGGGTTCATCGGAAAAATACTAGGACCAATCGGTTTCCTTCAAAGCGTCTACACCGGACTTTTGCCTTGGTCCTGGGGAGTCACTATTCTGACCAATGACGTCGTGTGGTGGCTACCTTTTGCCGCAATGCTTTATTTGACGCTTAAGTATCACAGCGCTTCAACTTGCGATCGGTCCTTGACGGCCAAGTCCAGTGTTAATGCAGAACCGAAATCGCGAACAGTCGAACAAGTCAGCCTTGAAACCATGGTTTCCAACGGCACGAACCTTTGGGAATTGGGGCTGGAAAACAAACTGCTATTGGTTTTTGTTCGGCACTCTGGCTGTACATTTTGCCGCGAGACGCTGAACGAGCTCAAAGGTAAATTATCTAACTTAAAAGAGCAGATGATAACTCCAGTGGTTGTCCACATGGGCTCGGCAGACGATGGCCAAAGGATGTTGGAGCGAGCTGGGCTGCAAGGAACTCACCATATATCAAATCCAAATGCAGACCTCTACCGCGCTTTCGATCTAAGGCGGGGTGAATTGTCGCAACTTTTAGGACCTCGCGTTTGGTGGCGTGGCTTTCAGTCCGCCATTCTCAAAGGCAATGGTACCGGATCGCTCGTTGGAGATGGATTTCAATTGGGAGGAGCGTTTCTGATTGAAAACGGTAAAATCACAAAATCGTTTCCAGCCAAAGATGCTGCCGACAAAGTTCCGTTTGAGTGTTTACTATCGTCGAAAGCATGATCGCCGCATTTTGCTCCGCGACATTACGTAATTTCGCAGAACGAGAAACGCTTCACACCTTCAAACGTCCGCATGACTATGCCAAACTCTGCAGAATTGGAACCTCTCAGCCTTCAAATCGTTCAATCACTTCTTGCTCGCCATGGAGTTGACGACGGCCATTCCGCTGGACTAAACGACAAGCGGATTTTACAAGCGGCCCTAGGATTGGCGACTGTGTTGCAACAGCGTGCTAGCCAGTTGCAAACACCTCAAGAACGTCGTCAGCAAGCCGAACTCGACCGAATGTTGCAGCATCCGGAGGACAAGGCGACGCTGACACAGATTACGGATCAAAGCTTCCGCAGTATGTTACCTGGTCGTGTTGTCGATCAATTGGTCCACATTCTGGATATGCAGGGTGTTCCTAGGTTTTTTAGTGTTTTTGATCAAGTGATGCTGAAAGGCTTTCAGTCGTTTGGCGAATACTTGCCAGGCCTCGCGGTGCCAATGGTTAAAGAAAAAATGCGCAAGAAAACGGCGAACGTCATCTTGCCCGCAGAACACGACAAACTCGCCAGTCACTTGAGAGAGCGCTCGCAGGAAGGATTGCGCATGAACGTCAATTTTCTCGGCGAAGCCATCCTGGGCGAACGCGAATCCAGTCGTCGACTCGGTCGCTATCTCGCTGCCCTGCAACTGCCAGAAATCGAATGCGTGTCGATCAAGATATCGACGCTCTATTCGCAAATCTCCCCGCTTGCTCGCAAGCATTCCATCCGAACCGTATCCGATCGATTGGAATTACTTTACCGCGCTGCTGCAAAAGAAATGTTCGTCCGTTCAGATGGCCAGCGGATACCGAAGTTCGTTTATCTCGACATGGAGGAATACCGCGATCTTCATTTGACGTCCGAAATCTTTATGCACACTTTGTCTCGCAAAGGCATGGAAAACGTTCGAGGCGGTATCGCACTGCAAGCGTACATTCCCGATTCATCGTTGGTGCAAAAGACCATTACTCAATGGGCCGCAGAACGATTCAAGAAAGGTGGCTCTCCGATCACCATCCGTATCGTCAAAGGTGCGAACATGGAGATGGAACGGGTGGAGGCGTCCGTTCGTGGTTGGCCTCAAGCACCTTATCGTTCCAAGATTGACACGGACGCCAATTACAAACGCATGGTGCGATATGGGCTACTGCCAAAGAATAGCGAAGCAGTTCGACTTGGCATCGCGTCCCACAATTTGTTTGATTTAGCGTACGCGATGATGTTGGCCGCTTCGCAAGGCAGCGTCGAACGTGTTCAATTTGAGATGCTTGAGGGGATGGCCAATCACCAACGCCGCGCGATGTTTGAGTTGAGCCGCAGCGTGCTCCTCTATGCGCCTGCCTGCCAACGCGAGGAGTTTATCAATGCCATCGGTTATCTTGTACGCAGAATGGATGAAAACAC
>JAYVBW010000378.1:0-1976 GCA_043750255.1 Pirellula sp. | reverse complement strand
AGCTCAAGTGTGCAATCGCATCTCAATAGCACGAGGACTTGGTGGGCCTTGGCCGCATCGTTGTCAATCGCCACCCTACTCGGAGAAGCAGGCGTCGTTGTGTTGCTTGCGATCGCCGGAATTCTCAGCCTGCGTGAGTATCTTCAACTTGTAGGTTGGAAAGCGGTCGGCGCACCCACGGCCGTGGTCGTATTTGCATCGGTGCCTATCTACTACGCGATCGCGCTGTGTGGATACGATCAGGGTTTGCTTTCCACTGCTCCCTTAGCGTTTCTTTTTGTGTTGGGCACCCTGAGGGCTTGGTTGGGTTTGATCGAAGACTATATCCGAACGACCGCTGCGATGATTTGGGGACTAATGCTGTTCGTGTATTGTTTGTCGCACGCATACTTCCTGTTGACATTGCCCGCTACGACACAACCTTGGGTTGGCAATGTAGGGTGGTTTCTCTATCTAGTCATTTTGACGGAGACCAATGACATCGCCCAGGCGCTTGTGGGCCGTCGCTTTGGAGAAACGAAAATTTCGCCGCGAATTTCCCCCAACAAATCGCTCGAAGGCCTACTGGGTGGAATTGCGTTAACGATATTGCTCGCAGTTTTGCTCGCATCCTCGTTTACGACTCTGATGCACGTACACTCACGTATCACAGGGATTTTTTCGGCGATGCTTGCGGGGCTGTTGATCGCTCTTTCTGGCTTTCTGGGGGACATCAACAAATCTGGCATCAAACGCGATGTAGGTGTCAAAGACAGTGGGACTATACTGCCCGGCCAAGGTGGAATGATGGATCGAATCGACAGCTTAACTTTTTCTGCACCGGTCTTTTATTACTTCGTTCGATCTAGCCTTACGGAAAACTGAAGCAGCTTCTGAAAAATGAATGAACCCATGGTGCCAAAAAAGTCAAATGACCAATCTGTCAATCCCGAAGTCGGTTCACCAGGGCCTTCAATCGATGCAGAAGGTGCTTACCGTGATAAGTTTGTTACCATTCCCAACATCATTTGCGCAATTCGTTTCGTGGGTGCTGTTTGGCTTTTCTGGCTAGCGTTGCAAGGCCAGTTGCATCTGTTTACTGGTGTTTTTGTCGCTCTCAGCCTGAGCGATTGGATTGATGGAAGGCTAGCGCGATGGTTGAAGCAGCGATCGGATTTCGGGGCAAGGTTGGATAGCTTTGCGGATTCCGTCCTTTACGGTGCGCTGTTGTTCGGAATGCTTTTGCTTCGGTGGGATGTCCTAATGCAAGAAATGGTTTGGTGGGTAATCGGTGTACTAAGTTACTTTTTGACAACTGCAGCCGGGCTTTTGAAATATGGTCGAGTGCCCAGTTACCATACCTACGGTGCAAAGATTTCAAATTGGTTGGTCTTGATTGGCGCCGTGTGTCTGCTGTTGGATTATTCCGTATGGCCCTTTCGACTCGCCATGATCGGCGGCACTTTGACGAATTTGGAGTCAACCGCGATTACTTGGGTTCTGCCAGAATGGCGAGCCGATGTATTGACTCTTGGGCACGTATTGCCACAAAAAAAAGTTCCGAATGGCTAAGACAAGAATTGGGTGTTTCGATTTTTTGTAGCACACCCAGCCCGATTTGCAATCGGACGCCATCACGAAAAGTGGGTTACCAAGCAAAGCCATGTCACAACTCTTTAACGTTTGTAAAACCAGCGACATTCCAATGGGTGAAGCTCGTATGTTCGTTATAAATGAGCTGACTATCGGCGTATTCAATCTTGCGGGCAAATTCCTTGCGATCAATGACCATTGCCCGCACGCGGGGGCATCGTTGGCTCATGGAATCGTCGAGGGCGATGTGGTTCGTTGCCGAATCCACCACTGGCGTTTCTGTATTCGGAACGGTACTTACTTAGACGAAGCAAAACCTAGATTCAATGTCCAACCCTACGCAGTTAACGTTATTGGCGATCAAGTTCAAATTGAACTTGAAAGCGAGTCGAAATGAATGGGCA
>JAYVBW010000377.1:0-2692 GCA_043750255.1 Pirellula sp. | reverse complement strand
TTGATGAGTCCGGTGATACCGATTCCGAGTGTGCCTAAATAATCCTCCGCTTCGTTCGTTGACAGACCGATTCCATCGTCGATGAACGTGAGAGTACGTGCGGCCGCATCTTGTAAGACATCAATGCGTCCTTGGTAAGACAAGTCGCGTGCGCGACGACGCATAATGGCGTCGTGGGCGTTTTGAAGCAACTCGCGAACTGGAGTATTAGGATGGCTATAAAGCGACGTCCCCATAATTTCGATAACGCCAGCGATATCGACTTTGAATGGGATGCGTTTTGCTTTACTCGGCGAAAGTGACCCCGGTTCCATTACGACTTGCCCATAATCTTTTCTATGACCTCTTCGGTGACAAAGATCGGAAGAGGTGGCTGAAAGGTCACAGCGACAGCAATTGCATCCGACGGTCGCGAATCTATTTCGATGATTTCCTCGCCTCGCTTGAGTCGCAAATGGGCGAAGTAGGTCTGTTCTTGAATATCGGAAATGACCACACTTTCAATGTGGGCACCTAAAGCCTCAGCAATGCTTACGATCAAATCATGCGTGAGCGGTCTTTGGGGATTCCCTTTTGCTTTGACGCGCCTGTCAATACTGGTCGCTTCAAAAATTCCAATCAGAATTGGGAATTGCCGTTCGCCCTCGACCTCTTTTAAATAGATGACTTGATTGTCGCTAATCTCGCTAATGATGATGCGAGAGAGTTGCATTGGGACGAGTGTGGACATGATGAACAAATAATGATGATACGAGAGAGTGGCGGCAGTTTGGATGAGGCTATATGCACGAGGTGTTACTGTTAGTATACACAATCGCGTGCCTTATCGGCGAGCGGGTTGCCACTGATTTGCAAATTGGTCCTGTTTGTACATAGGGAGGTAACGGTAGTACACTTCTAAGCACATACATGCGACTGCCGTTGAATAGACACGGCCTCCGTATCCACCCCAAATGCACGTTGGATTCCATGAGCCTTCCGATTGCCCACGCGGAACTTGCGTGGAGCAAAGCTGTAGCTTTAGCGATTCATTCCACTTCTTCCAGGCTTCCTCCATGGAATTGTTAGTTATCCCGATTGGCGGTGAGTCGGTTGCCGATTCACCTCGCAATTGATACATGGCGATTGTGGCGTAATACCAGTAATAGAGATTCTCCTCACTGCGGCCAGGCAGATTCCTCAATAACATGCGTTGGCCTTCTTCGGCTGCCGATGGCGGCAAAGGGAAGCCTTGCAGAAGTCGAGTTGCCATCGCTTCTGCGGTCATGGCGGGAGTCGCTTGCTCTGGCGATGCCATCTGGCCAGCTTGAGGGCGGTATACTGCAAGACCACCATCGCGGCCAGTAGTTACCGAATCCAGAAACCTTTGCATGAGGAACCTAGTTTGTGGTGTGACGATGAACGATCCGTGATTCGAAGCACTGTTGAGCAACATCGCTTGCCAGCCAAATTGACTGAGGTCGCCTGGATCCTCAGTTGGAAATTCATAACGCCAACCACCGGTGCGGGGGTTCATGGCGTTCACGCTGTATTGGCACGCACTTTTAATCGCTGGCAACAGTGCATGGTCGCCCGTCATGCCATAAGCTTCGGCGAGTGACAACGCTGCCATACCATGGCTATACATGCGCGCAAAACGGACGGTCGGCTCTCGGCCAATTTGTCCTCTGCCTGAAAGATCGCCCGAGGGCAGTTGCTGGGAAAGCAAGTACCGCACGCCATTGGCGACATTGTCCTTGTACTGTCCTTCGATGTGGGTGTGACCTGCCCCGAGAAATGCCAATAAAGAAAGTCCGGTCATCGCGGTATTGGCTTTGAGACCAGCATTCTGTCGATTTTCGCTTTCAGCACGATTGGTTGCAACTGCGGTTTCACGGCCGGCTCCATGCTCGGCAGCGTTCCAGCCGCCATCGGGACTCTGGGCACGTGCTAACCAAGCCAAAGCGAGTTCAACAGCAGCCTCGGTATTAACGTCTCCCCCGTTTTGCATCGTAAACTGGTGACGCAGCGGCGACATTCGCATTTGATAATTGCTTGGGACAGGTTGTTGATCGACGCGGCGTTGCGGAGAGGTGGCTGATGGCACTAACGAGCGGACCAAGTTGGCTGAAGGCGCTGCCAATATTCGCTGCGTGGGGACAACTTGACTCGGTAATGCGGCAAGCTGACTCGGTAATGCAGCAACTTGACTAGGTAATGCTGCAAGTAGCGCTATTTCTTCGGAACTTTCAATAGCCGGTAGATCCGGTTCCTGACTTTCGCTTCTCAGCACAGGCAATGATTGGGTCGGAACGGCTTTAAAGTCTGGAAGCTTGGGAGTTTCGGTGGCCAACGTTTCACTAGGACTGGTCGGAAAATCTGCGGAACGATTCAATGGAGCTTCCCAAGGGGCTAGTGGCGGCTCCTCGGGATCCCTTTTTTCTTCTGCGCTGACTTCAGTATTGGGGCTTTCCTCGGGTTGCTTCATCTCTTCCATCATCAGGATGGGGCCTGAAATTGCGACGTTCTCGATTCGCGATCCACCTTGATTGCCGCCTCCAAAGCCTGGTGTCACGATTCGTGTTCCATATGCATACATCAGGAGCCAAACGTGCGCGAGAAAGGCAAGTGCAATGCACTTGGTCAGCGATTTGGTTTGTCCCCATTTAGTCCATGACGCTACGAGTAGCGAGATGGCTACAATCGCAAGCAA
>JAYVBW010000376.1:0-6063 GCA_043750255.1 Pirellula sp. | reverse complement strand
AAACCACGCTTGCGACTTGGCAGCCGGAGTTGTGTCCCTCGCAACAACGCGATAAACGGCGCCCGTAGTTCCCCGTCCACCGACGCAAATAAGCAAACTCCCATCGGCTCCTACGCATATATCAGTTGGGGCAAAACCCGTAGTGCCACTCGGTTGCATGAAGACTTCTGCTGGCACCTTATTTGGGATGCGTTTGCTCTCTTCAAGATTGCTCGATGGATAGACTGCAATCACTCGGCCAAAAGTCCAGTCCAACACGAAGACTGCATCATGATACTTCTTGGGAAACGCCCGATGCTGGTATACTGCCACGCCTGTCGGCGAACCTCGCCCCAACTGAGCTAAGACAAGCGGCATCGTGATCCGATGATCCTCGTCCTTCCATGCCTGCCCGCACCAACCTGCATCCGAGCCTGGTCCCAAAACCATGACGCGAGTAGGACGATACCACGGCAAAGTGGCTTCACGCTCGCAGTCGCTATCAAAGGTTACAATTTGACCATCAGGCATAAAGTCAAAATCATAACAGTTGCGCATTCCATGAGCCCAAACACCTCTTTTCGAAAAGTCAGGGCTAATTCGCCATACGGTTCCACTGCGGGCACGCGGTACTGGACTAATTGGGTCGTTCTGAATTTTAGAAATGTCACGTGCAAAATTGCCTGCAATCAAATACCAATAGCCATCCGGCCCACGTCGTATCGCATGTGCAAAATGCTCGTCACCTGTTGGCAGTTCCAAAACGCGTTTCGGATTGGGATCCGCGATCAAATCGCCGTCGGTATCCTCACTGAGCCATAGTCCACCGTCGCTGACGTAATAGAGTTTGCGCCCTTCCGACCATAACCCTTGAGCTCCCTGCTTTGGCAGATCGGACCAAAGAAAACTCCGATCGAATTTTCCATCCCCATCGTCATCGACGAGGGTTCGAATGTATCCTGGTCCAGAGACAACAGGCCGTCCGAGGCCGTCGAGCGTCATGCAGAAACAATCATGCACCATCGAATCATTGGCAACTTTTTGCACCAAAAAACCGTCAGGAACCAAAAAGGGGGGGTCTTCGTCCCCTAGAACTCGATTTGTAATCCCTGTGAAACAAGCAGTCAACAGCAACCCAACACTCAAGCAACAGGTTATCCACTCCCTCAAAATCAACACAGCCAAAGCTCCCAAACCGATGTATTATCTAGAATTGGGGCAACCAACATTGTCAGACCCAATCAACGTAATATTAACGGTTTTGTATATTTTAGAAGCCCGAAACAACTAACCTTAAACAAATACTCGCATAATCCTACTCGAGACCATGCATTGTCGAACTTAAATTCTCAACTCCTAAATTTTGCGTGCCCAAAGTGCCAAAAGAAACTAAGAGCACCCTCAAACCTAGCAGGACAAAAACTGGTTTGTCCCAAGTGCTCATCTCCGATTCGCGTACCGGGCGTCGTTGAAACCAAAACCGACGATGACGATTGGTTATCACTAAACAGTCCTGACGAACTTGCAATCATCCCTAAGCCTGAAAAACGACCAGTAACAGTAACCAAGTTGCCAAAGACAGCGGGCAGAAGTGTTTTCGATGATGACTTGCCAGAACTGCTCCCTGTCTACGAACTACCTGTTACACCCCCGGCCGCAAACCCTGCTGCACCCTCGACACAAAAGTCAAAATCGTCGCAAGCTACCAATCCTTCCGCACAACCTGAACTGGTTCTGCCAGACATTCCATTGCCTGAATTCGATTTCGCGGACATTCCACTCGCTCCGCTCGACAGTGAAACGTTGATCGGATCGACGGCTTTGATGGACAACGAAGAAATTAGTTTTCATTGCAAAGTCTGTGGCAGTTTGCTTAGTTCCATTCGGTCTCAAATTGGCACTCAAGCAAGTTGCCCAGACTGCTATTCTAAAATCCGTGTTCCAGATTCGCCGCCAAAAAAGAAACCATCCGAAGTCAAATTGGATTCAGATTTGGCAAGTGTTACTTTCGCGCCTATTGATTCGCTCAGCGTACAAGGTACGAATAGCCCTAGTGAAAAGACCAAGGAAATACTGGATCGTGCGGAACAAACACTTGAGAGGGAGCGAGACGAATTCGAACATTTGAACGGCACGTTCGACACTAAACAGTGGATGGGTTTTTTGTTCGGATTTCTTCGTGACCCACTCGTTATCGCGGCGGCCATAGGCATAGGAGTTATTACTGGTGTCTGGTTCATTGCGATGGCTGGAACGCAGATTTTTATCCTGCGGCTAGCTATTTTGGTTCTGTTTTGTGTTCCGATCGCGGGCGTCATTTGCATGTGTGGGCTTGCTGTGTTGACCATGGCAGCCAACCGGGCAAGCCGGGTTATCGAGTGGCCATTTACAAGACTTTCTGAGTCGATTGGTGAATGTGCAATCGTCATGGCCTCGATCATGGTTGCGAGTATCCCGGGTGGAATTCTTGCTGTCGGTCTAAGTTCGCTAAACGCGCACCCGATGGTTGCGTTGGCATTCGTCTTAATTGGGATTTGGGGGCTAACTCCCATTCTGCTTCTTAGCATGATCAACAACAATTCTATTTTCGAACCCTACTCAAAAGCGGTTTTCAATTCGATCAAGAGCCACTCAGAAGCGTGGGGTGCAATGTATATGCAAACGGCGGCGGCCATGGTCCTATTCTTTCTGTTTATGGTAATGCTCAGCATGCAGAGACTCGTTGGCGACTTCCTATCGGGACTGACACTACCCTTTGCTTGCTTCTTTGGTTTCAATCAATACGGCGTGCTCGCAGGCCGAATCAGCCACGTCACAGAAATTGGATTCGAAGGGGACTTTTCCGAAGACTAGCAGCCTTTACGGCGCTTGGTGAATCGACGCTGTTCTTAAGTGCAAAATACAACGACACACACGTTACTGTTTACCTTTCAAGGCAGCATGCGCCAGTCGCCCAACTTCGT
Organism: Pirellula sp.; assembly: GCA_043750255.1. GTDB lineage: Bacteria > Planctomycetota > Planctomycetia > Pirellulales > Pirellulaceae > JBKCUI01. Next base: position 3,121 of record JAYVBW010000376.1, on the reverse strand, counting down.
CAACTTTACCTCTTTGAGCAAGTTCCGATAGGAAAGCAAACGCGTCCTCGGATTCCATCTGTGCCAATAAGGATATGGATCGTCTCATTAAGTGTGCGAACTCAAGTTCTTGGCTTTCCTCGACCTCTTTGTTAAGGTTCGCTTGGTCTGCATCGGCCCGCGCATCCACCAAATGGCGAACCGGTGAGAGTTTTTGCCGTAGCATCAGAACTGTCGCTTCAGGAGTTTTCGACAATGCCATTATCGCTTGAAATGCTTCTTTGGCAGACCCTGTTCTTAACACGTCGAATAACGTCTCCGGTGTCGAGTCCATCAATGGATCGGTGCGGCGTAAATCCCATTGGCAGCAGATCCCATCGCTGGCACCGCTTACCATAGTTCGAACGTCTCTGCCAAACCCAACGGTATAGACGTTAGCTTCGTGCTTCCCAACTTCGAGGGCCTCCTCGCCTGTCCAAGGATCCCAAAGCCGAACCCTGCCACTATTGGAACCGGAAGCAATCCATACACCGTCTTGCGAAAAACTCATTGAGCCATACGAAAAATTTTCCCCGACTCGAATGCTTGATCTCAAGGACATGTCTTCCGAATTCCAAATGCGGATCGTTGTGTCCATGTGGGCCGTTGCGATCAAATCGCCGGTAGAGGAGCAGCTAACTGCGTACATCCGAAGGTCGTTATTTTTTGTGTCAACGTTAAGTTCCATTTGCATTTCGCCGGTCGAACTGTCCCACTCCCGAATGAACTTATCCCACCCTACGGTCACTAAGGTCTCTCCATCATTGCTAAAGTCCAATCCATAAACGGATTTGTGTTTCATTTCAGGCAATTGCTTATCGCTTTTCAAATCCCACATAAACGCTTTCGATTGACGAAATACGGCGGCAGCCAAACGATGACCTGTCGGGGAAAACACCAAGGCTTCTACTCCTGAATGAGGATCTTTCCCCTTGGCCCAGTCCCATTGATGAATCAGTTTTTGAGTAGCAAGATCCCAAATCGCGACGTGCACGTCGTTTCCGCGTTTACCACCCGCTGCCAATTTGGTGCTGTCCGCTGAAAAGGCCAAGTGTTCGTATTTCGCCCCTTGAATTGCAAAGGAGCATCGTTCCTTACCTGTTTCCGCCGAAACGACAGAGACACGTCCCGACTCATAAACGACGGCCAGGCATTGCCCGTCAGGCGATGCAGAAATCATACTCGATGCATATTCGCAATTCTCAAGCGGGATTTCGGACTTGCTTTTCATATCCCAACGACGAATCTTGCTGTCCCATCCGCTCGAATAGAGCATTTGACTGTCGGCGGTGAAGCAAAGCGACCAAGGATACGATTCGTGCCCGAGCAAGCGACCGGATTCGATACCCGTCGTTGCGTCCAAGATATAAATTGCATGATCGGTTGCGCCTGCAACCACCGTTCGCCCATCGGGACTGAAGGCGACATCCGATGTGTAGTTTTCATAGGGATTGTCTAGGGGGACCACGTAAGACCAAATCGGCATTCCACTCTCAACATTATAAAGTCGCACAGCATTGTCGCGCTCGGTTACCGCAATCTGCTTTCCATCGGGAGAGAATTGACATCGAACCATCTTGGCCTCAAGCTGCATCAGCTGGATCTCCTTTCCGTCTTTACTATCGCAGATTTGAATTGCAGATGGAGAACCGCTCAAAGTTACGGCTAGCAAGGTGCCTTGACTCGAGAATCGAACGAATGAGTAGGCACCCGAGAATCCCAACCGGTCTCTATCCTCTTTCTTCGCTTCAGCAGCGTTCTTAAATGAATAGAGAACCTGGCCTAAAGGGGTAATCACCGAAGCTTGACTTGGAGTTCCCAACGCAATGCGTTCGCCACCAAGCGAAACATCGATCGACTGCACTTCAACGCCGGTTTTTCCCATGTTTTGTATGGGGGTAGGGATTTCAGTCCTAGCCTTTGTTTCAATGTCCCATTGGATCAATTTTCCTTCGACACTAAACGTATAAAACGTTTTGCCATCGCTTGCGAAAGCCAGTGGTCGATAGCCATATGCAGCAGGATTCGTTCTTGTGCAGCCTGCTTCTTTGCCAGCAACTCTCCATAGTTCTTTACCGGACTTCGCATCCCAAACTGTCAAGTAGTCACAAAGAGAAACAACGACGCTATCGTCTGGCGCGAGGATGGCTTGAGCTACCGTCTCGGGCGGTCGGAACCTTTTGGTGCCAAACCGGATACGCATATTCTCTGGGATGGGATCGTTCGACGAATCCAGGCGACTCAACTGAGGAAGTTTATTATGTACCCATTCCGCTGTTTGCGGAACGGCAAAAGCAAGGTTGTAGGCCAACAATAAGGAACTCAAACATACTTCCAGCAACAGACCAAGCGCCCTCGTAGGATTGCTCTTCTTGGGGAACGGGGTCGCCCATAATATTTGAGATTCGGATTGAAAAGGATGAATGTGTACGGGGTGCATAGTTATAGGCTCGCGGTTGGCTCTGACAAATTTCAATCCATGGGTATTGTACACCGTCCTTCGCGCCGCATCCCCAATGTCCCATTTCCGATAAAGGCATTAAAGCTTCCGGCGGGCTGAAAACGGTCTGGCGACCGACGTTCATTCGGGTCAGCGCAGCGGGTCATTTGGGTCAGTTTGGGCAGTTTGGGTCAGACCCTGTGCGCTGTTTACAATGGCAGGCTTAGTAGGGTCAGCAGGCTTAGTAGGGTCAGCTTAGTAGGGTCAGCTTAGTAGGGTCAGACTTTGGCGTTTGTTGTTGATATCAAACGTCACTTAAGAATAGGGCTTGTGGTATGCCGCGTCCTCCTCGACTTCAGTATCCCGGTGCGATCTATCATTTGGTGCCTCGTGGAGATGGTCGTCGGACATTGTTTCACGATGATGGACACTACGCGCGATTTACGCAAGGATTGAGCGACGAAGTTTCCCGGAGTGGCCTTTTGTGGATGCCAAATCACGTTCATGCGCTGATCAAAACGCCCGAGCCAAATTGGTGCCGTGGTATGCAGCATTGGCTTTCGGGATATGCGAACTGGTACGCCAAACGAAATCGACGGACTTCTGCAACGTTGCGAGAATTGTCCGATCGATTTGGATTGAGTCATCCCGACAGCGCCTCAG
>JAYVBW010000375.1:0-7205 GCA_043750255.1 Pirellula sp. | reverse complement strand
CTGGCTCAAGCCATGTTGCACGATCCAGACCTCATGGTCTTTGACGAACCGACCGACGGTCTCGATCCAATGGGTCGCCAGGAAATTCGCACTGTTCTTGATCAATTAAAGGAACGCGGAAAAACCGTTTTTCTCAATAGCCATATTTTGCAAGAAGTTGAACTGGTGTGCGATCGAGTCGCCATCCTGTCTTTAGGGAAACTGCGAGGCATCGGAACGATCGATGAATTGATCGAAAACCATCCGCACGCTAGTAAGGCGACCGTCACGATCGAAGCGATCGGCAGTGCAGCGAAAATTCAAGAGGCAACTCGCGACTGTGCAATTCGGGATTTTTCCACAGTTCTGGACGGTGTTGATTCAGCAGTCGCCGTGCAACGATTCGCAGTCGATGCAACAGACCAAGCCAATGTGGATCGCGTTGTCGATCGATTGCGAAGCTGCTCAATCAGTATTTATCGAATGCAGCGATTCCGTCCCAGTCTCGAACAAGTTTTTCTGGGCATCGTCAACGCTGCTACGACTCCTGCTACGACTCCTACAACTTCAGTACAATCTCCGTTCAAGTCACCTCAATGAAGCCCTACTTTGCTGTCCTTTACGACAGCTTTCAAGAATCCGTACGATCCAAAGTGCTTTGGATCCTGCTTGCTGCTTGGACATTGATATTAGCTGCGTTGTTTCCACTTTCGATTTCTCAAGGGGAAAGCTATGCGTTTACTTTTGCAGACATAGAAAACCCCAGACTCATTCTCGACAATCTTGCGTCGGCCTCCGCTGGCAGAGGAACCCGATCGCAAAAGGCACTCTACTCAAAGCTGGACGCGGAATTTCAGGGAATCCTCATCCAAAGGCAAAACAATAAACGAAGGATTTTCACCGGCATGTTGACCGCAGCCTTCAACAAGTTGTTAACCAATAAGGAACTTTACGACAAAGAAGCGTGGCCAACGGCAGATCGGCGCAAGGAACTAAAGCCGCTCATCGAAAATGAAAATAAATCGGCCGCCGAACTAGAGAAGCTCAACCGCAGTTTGATCGACCTTGCGTTTCCTGGTTACACTAGGTCGGCATCGGGACAAGCGTCGTGGATCACTTACGGCGGCCTGAAATTGGGCGGGGCACTCCCGTTTACAGAGCAACTGATCAAACCGTTTATCGAATCGTTTATTTTCCCTCTGGTAATGCGACTGGGGCTTGGAATTGCAGCCATGTTTGTTGCAATCATTATCACTAGTCCGATGATCCCGGATATGTTTCAGACGGGTTCATTGCACTTGCTGCTCAGCAAGCCTTTGTCTAGGAACTTGCTCTTTTTAACGAAATTTTTAGGCGGCTGTATTTTCGTTGCCTTTAATATCGTCTTCCTTTTAGTCGGTTTATATCTGTATGCTGGCACACGACTCGGAATTTGGAATATCGGGATACTCTGGTGCATTCCGTTGTTTATTTTTGCGTTCATGATCTTCTATTCCGTCTCTGCATTCGTTGGATTGATTTGGAAAAACCCGATCATCTGCGTAGTGATTACGGCTGTGTTCTGGGGTGTTTGCTTTGGTGTTGGACTGATCCACTTCTATTTCGACTTCTTCCTCCACGTCCAGCCGCAAACGCAACGAATCTACGCGATCAACGACACAGTCATGTTGGCTACCCAGCAAGGCAGGCTGCAATTCTGGGACGAAGCGTCCAAAAGCTGGAAGACAGCTTATGGCGACGTCGATGGCCAAAAAGTCATGGGGCCCGTATGGCTTGAGAGCGAAAAGGCGATTTACTTTGGTCGACCGCGATTCAATCCGTTCGGCATGGGGGGTGGCCAAGGAGCCAAGCTGGAGTTTGCAAGAACACCGGATCTAGCGGATGCTGCGGACACAACGTTTTCATCGAAGATTTGGGAGGATGGCCGGATGGATAGCGGTCCAGATCTTCCTGCGGAACCGCTTCAAATCATTCCATGGAAAAATACTTTGGCAGTTCTCAATGAAAATGGAATCTTCCGATTCAATCCGGCAGGAGCCGCACTAGCCGAAGAACGGAAACCCATCGCCGACTTAGTTGGCCGAGCATTCTCTGGCGTTTTTGGCAACGCGGCTTCATCTGTTCCATCGGAAGCGTTTGTAGAATTGGCCCCTAAAGATTGGAAACTCGTAAAGCCGTTGGACGTATCGGCCTCGCCGTCGTTCCAACACCTGCTCACCTATTCGCGAGCAAAGGTTTGCCGTTGGAATTCGGAACGGGAAATTCTGCAGCGAGAGACCGAACTAGATCTCAATATTCCGCCCGACACAGTTGCAGCCATCGGTACAAACGACCACACATGCATCGTATGCCCCAACGGCATGAAACCATTTGTGATCGATGTTGAAACGATGCAAGTTCGAAAGCAGCTCGACGAAATGGGCGAAATCACGATCAAACAAATTGTTTCGGACAACAATGGAAACTTTGTCATGCTGTCACCCCAGGGTGTGGTTTGGCTATACGATTCACGTTCAGATAAAGTCTCCATGCCATCCCTTTCGGGCCAAGGAAAAGCGCATGCCATCCACCTAACCAAGGGTGGACAACTTTGGGTGGCTCATAGTGGAAAAAAAGCGGATCTCTGGGACTTGAAAGAGAACTCCACGAAACGGTCGCTCCGTCCGACAGCCAATATCACGGAAATGATTTATGGATATATCATCAACCCGTTCTACGAAGTGAATCCGAAACCGGCTGCTGTAAACGAAACAATCGAATACGTGCTGAAAAATCCGAAGAACAAAAGCCTGGCTGTCGACCGCAATGATCTCGATGCACCGACCATTCAAACCGACCCATGGAAACCGATTTGGACCAACTTTTTGTTCATTGCAGTCATGCTATCGGTGAGCTGTTGGTATTTGTCTCGCCAGGATTTGTGATGGCTGTCGAAGATCCAAACGATCACAGCTACTACGCGATTCGACGGGTCTTTCTCAATGCGATCCTAGAAAACTTGGTACTGGTGCTTTGTGACAGCTAGGAATTAGGGTTGCGGCACATTAGCCGAAATGCGCTAGCGTCCGGTTTTGTGCGGATAAAACCGTGTGCTAGCGCACTGCGGCTGATCCAAAAATTAGGTTGTCACAAAGCACTAGTGCGTTAACGGAGAAAGTACTGCGGAGACTGCGGAGATCGCAATGCCACTATTGCGTGGTCAAACCCATTGCTTGTTCCAGTGGATCCAATCCCAAGGCGGCTTGCATGGCAGCTAGTGACGTAAAGAAGTCTCGCTCGGCTTCCAGTAGCTTTACCTCGCTGTCGTTGACCTTGATCTCTTGAGATAACAAGAAAAAAAGATCAGTTCTGCCAGCCGTGAATGAGCGGCGGAAAATATCAAGCGTAATGTTGGATTGATTGAGCAACTCGCGAGCAAAAACGACATTTTGCTGAGTGATGTCCAATGCATTGCGAGCGGTTCGCAGTTCTATTTCAATTTTGTTACGTTGGAATGAAAGTTTCTGTGAAAATTGCATCAGTTTGGCTTCGGTGCTTTGAATCTTACCGATCGCTTTGCGGCGCTGGATTGGCACTTCACCAACGACACCTGCTTCCAGTTGGAATTCGCCTTTGTCATTGATGGTGCTGGTCCCTTGTCCAACGTTCTGAACGGTTTGCACTGTGAAGTCGACGGTTGGTAAAAGCTGATTTCGTGCTAACGTCAAGTCCCATCTCGCTGTCTGTTGATCCAATTCAATCAGTACCACTTCAGGTCGACTTGCGAGCGCATTTTGAAAATCAGCCTCGAAATCACCGACAGGAATTTTCGCGACCTTGGGAAAGTCATTCGGCAACCAGTCGGGTGGTGCTAACAGTGGACTTCCGCCCTCATCTCGCAGGAAGAGAGACAGTTTGAATGCGGCATCACGAAACTTCTGACGCGTTTCGTTGAGCTTGAGTTGTCGTTCGTAAATTCCTTGAGCATTCTGTGAAATATCTAAATTGGAAGCGGCACCTGCGGCTTTGGAGCGATCAAGTTGCTCACCGCGCTTCACTGCAATGTCCAATAACCTTTCTTGCGCCTTAAGAACGTTTCCGACTTCGACCCACATCCAAAAAGCCCTAGCTGCATCCTGGCCTGCAATCAAGATTTGGTTTTGAATTTCAGGTGCGACTGCCTGCCGACGTAAATTGGCTTGAAACAATTCTACGCGTGACGGGTCAATGGCGCGGCCTCTTAAAAACGGTTGCACCAACGCAACTTTAAATTCGCCCCCCTCGTTAGTCTCGCGTTCTTTGTACCAGGGCTCATAGTTCCCACGTCCGATTCGGTAACCAGCGGTGGCGTAGCCGCCCCACCATAATTGGCGAGCCACACCGATCCCGCTGCGATATGTCTCATAAAATCCAACAGGTTGGTTAAGCGAGTAGTATGCAAGTTTCACATCGTATGCACCCATCGCCGATGTCTGCTGGCCTGCGGCCACACCCGATTGGAGTCTTGCGATCTCGAGAAGCGGAAAAGCTCGGTAAGTGGATGCAATTACATCGGACAAATGCAAAAGTTGTCCCATCGCCTGTGCATCTGACTCAGGTGTGGGCAACGCCTCGCGAACTGGGCCATCCAGTCGTACACTCCCATCATCGTCACTGTTCGAGTCTTTTGGACTGTCGCGAAGCCCGCGTTCTACATTCTCTAGTGATCGCCTTTCGAGCGATCTTGGAATCGTGTTCGAACCATCGCTTTCCTGCGCCGAAGCCATGCTGCACGGAATCGAAGCTAGCAAAACAAAGAACGAACGTCCTATTTGAACTTGGGCATTTTGGGTTCTTTTGCTTTTTCTTCGCTGGGCATCGATTTGTCGATGGTGGGCGGAAAACCATTCAACTGACGCCATATTTCAAAGCCTAATGGAACTGTACTCAGAATTACCCAACCCTTCGCCCTCACTCCTTGCCTAAGATATCGGCTATCGGGCCATTTTTCTTGCTTTGAATCGTCCGGATCCGGCCCGACTATGATCTTGAAATTGCCTTTGCTATCATCCGACGGACTGACAGCAATCACTTTGCCGCCAAACGTGCCAACCGCCACGCTTGGCCAGCCGACGAACTGGATGGCTGGCCAGCCATCGAATTGCAGACGAACTGCGTCCCCGACATGGATCAGCGGCAAGTCTAACCCACGGACGTGGAGTTCGACAGCCAGATCCGACGTGTCAGGAATGACTTCAAAGAGTTTATCTCCTTCTTTGACTGTGTTGGTTCCAACTTGGCCGAGAATCGCTTGAATGCGACCGCTGCTTGGGCTAATTATTTTTAATCGGTCCAGTTCCTGCAGTTTAACCAGGACTTCCTGAAGATCTTTCGTGATCGTTGTAATTTCGCTTTCGGATTTTGCGACTTTGGATTTGAGTTCGATGACCTTGGTTTCTACTTCCTTTCGTTTGCTTTCTAACATTTGTTCTTTGCTATTCAGTTCTTCGAACGCTTCGTTCACCGCTTCGTGCGATTCGATTAGCTTTTGCTCTTCTGCGCCTTCATTATTCATGGCTCTTTGGTAAGCGATTTCCGGCTCCGCATCGCCTCGGAGTTTCCGTGACACTTGCAAGTCTTGAAGTGCTTGGTCATGCACTCGCCGTTGAGCTTCGACCTTTGCTTTCGCCTGCTTCCACTTGGACGCGGTCGCTCTTACATCGGCTTCGGTAGATTCAATCGAACGCGCGAGATTGTCTTGCTCTGTAACAACCTGGTCTTTCGTGTTTTGCAAAATCGTTTTTGCGAAGTTAAGCTTTTCCAAAAGCGATCGTTCCTGTTGCCGTGTTAGCTCCATTTGATCTTTGGAAAAGGCGTCTAGCTCCATAATGACTTCACCTTCCGTCACCAAAGAGCCTTCTCGCAAGTCCGACTTCATGGATCTGACAATCCCCTTGGCCGAACTCGTGACCACCTGTCGTCTGAGTTGCGGCAGTCTCGCAACCACCTCCCCCTCGCCTCGTGACGTCTGTTGCCAAGGCAAGAAGATGGCAGCCACAGAGAAGCCAATCAATAGCAGGAATGTTACCCTCGCCACGAACCTCGCGAACCAACTGGATCGGACCAGATGCATGGCAGGGAATTGAAGACCAAGAGACTGGTTGGGTCGCAAGCGAACCATCCGCCGGGGTACGGCTGGTGGAACTGCAATAGTCGCAGGATCAATGGTTACGGGACCTAACTTGGGTGATTGAGGCATAGCTGTCTTATTACTTGTGTCCGGAGTTTTGAGAAAGCAAATCCATGTGACCATCGCATTGCTCGATGATCTCCAGATCGTAGGTTGAAAGAACGATCGTCCAAGGTTGTCGTTGATCGCTTAGTCGTTCCCAAATTCGTCTTCGCATCTTCGGAGGCAATCGATCCAGGACTCCGTCGATCAGTAGCAGTCTGGGACGCGTTGCAATGGCTCGAGCTATCACGAGCCGAATCGCTTGGCTAGTGCTGAGTGGATAGCCGCCGCTCTGCAACATGGTCTCCAATCCTTGAGGCAAGGAGAGCGATTCATCCCATAATTCGACAGCTTTTAAAGCAGCTCGCACCTCCGTCGCCGTGACTGAGACTCGATTCAAGGAGAGGTTTTCCGTCAAAGTGCCACGAAAAATTTCAGGGTCTGAAGCAATTGACACCATGGAGCCATCGGCAAAACGATTCACCTCGCGCGAGTCGACGCCACCAATTTCCGCTAAGCCACTAGCGGGCGGACGAAGCCCACAGAGCGTTTGCATTAGGGTCGACTTGCCACACTCTCCTTCACCAGTGACAGCAAACCTTTGCCCGCTTTCGATCGTCAGGTCTCCGATATTAATCGCAAGTTGTCCGCCGCCTCGTACGCTCAGCGATCGGAACCGAACTTCGACGGGACCGATGCCTGCATCCAACGAACGAGATGGTGGAAGAGTCGGCAAATCGATTAAGTGGCCGACTTTGTCCACAGCAGACATGAGGTCGTAGAACGCTTCTAACGACTTGCCAATCTTGGCAAACGCACCCACCACCACAACGACCACCGAAACACTAGCTACCAACTGACCAATGGTAAGACTACTTGACAGGACAAGCCAAACGCCGAGAGAAAGCAAAACCGAGATCGAAACGGCATACAGGAGCATTGCAAAAAGCGTTTGACGCATCAAGACGACGAAGTGTTTGCGACGGGCGTCAAGGTACTCGACCGTCAATCGATTTGCACGATCTAACACCAACCC
>JAYVBW010000374.1:0-4400 GCA_043750255.1 Pirellula sp. | reverse complement strand
AACGACGAATGCGATGAGTCACAGGAAGATAGCTTAGCGAGCGGCAGCTCAAAACACACTAGATTCTATCGAGCCTCCGCACTGAAGAATGTCCATCATCGTAAAGCGTTCTTACTACGTTCATTGTTGGAGCTTAAAACCGGCTGCGCTATGCGTTCGGATACGATGTAAGCAACTAGACTTTCCACGTCGCCTTTCTGGGCAGGTGCAAGTGCTGGATGAGGCGTTCCGGGTATGCCTAATGTGATTCGTTTGTAGATTTCGCTGGGCTCGTCACCGCCATGAAATGCATCGAGGCCGAGGTTGGGTGCTTGTAGGGGACGCCCTAAAGAATCAAACAATCGGTTTCCAACTCTAATCTTTTCGCCTGGAACATCATGGCAACCATTACAGCCTGCGGATCGAAATACTTCGCTACCACGCGAGACTAAAATTGAGATGTTCGAAAGTTCAGGAACGGCTATTGGCTCGCTGGCCTGCGATCTGGCTGCTATCCATTGTGACTCAAGCAAACTGTCAGATCGTTCGTTGAGTAGTAACCCGTTCGCATACCTTGCGTAAAGTCCTTTGACCATGAAATCTCTCACCACTTCGACCAGCGACGCTACCTCGGAATCTGAAAATTGCTTAAAAGCGGGCATCGACGTTCCTGGCTGACCGCGCCGAATGGATTGCGCAATATCGGAGTCGCTGGCCACACGATTCTTGGACGAAATCATTCGTATCGGTTCATCACGAAAACGACGTGGCGGCGGGAATAGATTGCTGCCAGCTGGTCCAAAGCCGTCACCGGTCGTTCCATGGCAATTCGCACAATGCGTCTGATAGAGTTCGTTTCCCGGAGAATTGACTATAGGATCAATGTGCGGCGACAAATTCGAGGACGACGGTTCGGAAAGCGACGTGACTGAGTTCATTTCTTGGACCAACGACTGGTCACGAGGCAGCATCGCTTGCTTGGCTCTCAAGTCCTGCAAACGCCTGAGTCTTGCGGTCCGATTTGCGGCTAACTCGAACACCGAGTGGGACGTCGCTGAATCGCCCGCCAATGCCAGTGCAGTGGCTCCCAAACTTACACGATTGCTGAGCGCATTACCCGATTCGCCTTGACCCTGTAGTGATTTAGTAAAGGCAGTATCGATCAATACCTTGAAATCATGAGTTCCTGACAGGTTTGCCGCCTTGAACGCGTCGACAGAGTTGCGGTAGTTGCCCAAGTCAAATTCAACGTTCGCCTTTTCGATAACTTCGACGTCGGATTTCGCGGACGATAAATCGGATTGCGAAGACCGAGAATGGCCGAGTCGTCGTCGGATACTAGCAAGTCGAAAATTAACTTCCGTGTTATGTGGAAAACGCGTGGCGAAGCGTTCAAGCAGTAATTCGCTCTGTTGAAATCGAACGTTGGGCGGCCTTGTAAATAGTTCGGACAAAGCTAGCCAAGACAATTCATGACGTGGGTGCCGTTCAATGGATTCGATCAACTCGTTTACTGCTTGCTCCTTCAAACCAGAAAGGTTTAAATAGACCGCCGTGAGATATTGCAACTGTGCGGAATCGGGTTGTTTTATGCGCCAGTTGTCGATCAACTCTTTGGCCACGGGGAGTTTTTCGGTCGCGAAGGCCCATTGCACGACTACGCTGAACGCGTCGGATTCCAGAGCCCCTGCACTTTGCAACATGTCCACCATCTGTTTTGGTGAATCATCGAGTTGGCCCTGCTGAATCTTGTACATCGCGATCGCTAGTTCGACACTTTCTTTTGACTGAGCAAGGCGTTCAGCTTTTTCAATTTGTGCGCGAAACTGCACGCTTTGCCCAAGTTGGCGATAGCAATTTGCAACCAAAAGCAACAAATCTGCCGTAAGTGGTTTCTCGCGAACGGCGTCAATGGATGCGATGGTAAGAGACAGATCGCCTGCCAGGTAGCTCGTTTTGATCGCATCCCTGGAATTGTTCAGTCCAAAAAGCATGGTGAGAGTTGCCGTTAAAACAACCATCGTTGAAACCCAAAAGAGCATGCGTTTCAAGCGTTCACCTCGAAATCCTCTGCAATCTGACGTAGCACCGTTCGGAAATTAAGTGGCATAGGCTTTCACAACGACGGTCGTTGAACGTTAGCGAGAACTATCGCTGAGCGCGCTAGAGCTTGTTAACGAACACAAATAAAGCGATGATAGAGTTATCCTCGGTGGACCGTAAAAATAGTTAACTTAACAGAACGCAGGCCCATCCTCTATGTCATGTTCGAGAGTCTTGATTTTATTTTCTTTTGCGCTGATGATTTCAGCCTGCAATGGGAATAAAAAGTCCAGAGATTCTATTCGGCAGGAATTGGCACAGCTGAACAAAACCACAGAATCCCGGATAGACGATGAGACGTTAGTACCGATTGGGATCCAAAGATTTTGCGGTGATTGTCATGAACTCCCCAATCCGGCCAGCTTTGTGCGTGAAGTATGGTACGACGAAATTCACAAGGGATTTGAGTTCTACGCTCGCTCAGGCAGAACTGACTTGCAACCACCTGCTCTCGAAGAGGTTCTCAAGTACTATCGCGAGCGATCATCGGCCCAATTTGCATTTCCCGAGCCGCCACCCGTAGATTCCGATTGGTTGGCCCGCTTCGAACTGGAAGGCTTCGATTGGAAGGACGGAACCTATGTTTCTCCCGCCATATCGTCGATTCGTTGGGTGGAGTTTCAGCCGGAAGGAGATCGACGATTGGTTGTAACGGACATGAGGGACGGGAGCGTCAACTTGATTACACCAGTAGCAAAGAAAACAACTCGGCAGTTGATCGATCGCGTGGGGGTTCCGGCCCGAGTGACACCGTGCGATTTAAATGAAGACGGCCGAACCGATCTAGTGGTTGCTGACCTAGGCAGTTTTAATCCCTACGATCATGCATTAGGAAGAGCCGTATGGCTAAAACGCGATTCTAAGACGCATGATTTTCAGTCGATCACAATTGCTGAAAAGCTGGGACGCGTGGCAGATGTATCGGTCTCTGATTTTTCAGGCGATGGAAAGCCCGATTTGCTTATTGCAGAATTTGGCCATCGACAAACAGGCAGCATCCGCATGCTGACGAATCAAATAGATGAAAGGGCCGTTCGTTTCAATCAAAATGTGATTGACATCCGACCTGGCGTGATCCAGGTTTTGGCGAATGATTGGAACCGTGACGGGGCCATGGACTTTGCGGCAGTCGTAAGCCAAGAATTCGAGTGTGTAGAATTGTTTATCAATCAAGGACGCAGATTCGATCGGCATCGCGCTGCGACCGGTGGCGATTTGACTTTCGGTTCGGTCGGAATTGAACTGGCCGATCTCGATCGAGATGGGGATCAAGATATCCTATATGTGAACGGGGATACCTTTGACAACAACTTTGCCAATCGTTCTCATGGTCTCCAGTGGCTTGAAAACGTTGATAACCTAGAGTTTCGCCTGCATCGCTTGCTTGATCTACCAGGTGCCTATCGAGCGGTAGCAGCGGACTTAGATGGTGATATGGATCTCGATATCCTGGTTGTGGCGAATCTGCCAACGATTGTCTATCCGACTTCGTTGAATGACCAATCGCCGGTTTCAATTGTGTTGCTGGAACAGCTACCGGAACTTCATTTCCAGGTTCACGTATTGGAAAGGGGCACACCAAGATATCCGGCGCTTGAAGCAGCTGATTTCAACGCTGACGGCAAGATGGATTTTGCGGTAGGGGTTCAACTTTTTGACACGGATCCACCCAACAGCCCCGCCTCCAAATTACCGCGATTGACCCTCTGGTGGCAAAAATAGCGGCCACTGGAAGACTGCTACAAATCTAAGGAACACTGCTCATTCGCTTTAAGGCCGCTGCCGCGTCGGTATTTTGATCGTCGAGTCCGACTGCGGCACGGTACCAATTTTGGGCCAGTCCGAGCTTACCGAGCTGTTCTGCGAGGCGTCCAATTTCAACCCTCAGGGCAGCGTCTTTCGGGCGTTTTATTGCCTCCTGATGCAAGTCAGCAAACTTAAGAAAAGTGTCTTTGAGTTCGGTTGCCTTTCCGATCTCACTTTCACCGCGAACCTTGTCTCCAGATCCGACCAAGGCTCGCCCGTACAACAGACGGGGTTCATGATCGTATGGCAAGGATTTAGTCAATCTCTCAAGAAGTGGTAGCGCAACATTCCAGTCTCGTTGTACTAACAGAATACGACCCGCGATTAAACCTGCGGCTCGATCCGACGGAGACTGGTTCAATACGGATTGGGCCAACTTCAGCGCTGCCGAATTATCTCCTGCCAATTCTTCGATGGCGCTTTGGGTCGTTAGCACTCTAGGCGACTCCCCACAGTTTTGAATCGTGTTGCGTGCTTCTCCAAAATCACGAATCGCGATGAGGCATTCGGCC
>JAYVBW010000373.1:0-2123 GCA_043750255.1 Pirellula sp. | reverse complement strand
CCTTCGAAATCGGTACTGCTTTGCGTTGCATTACCTCCCTTGGAGATATTTTCGTCGTTGGAGAAAACTTGGACCTCGCTGAGAGAAAGGATTTTACCGCTGCCAGGCAATTCGATTCGCACGAATCTGCCGATCGTCGATTTCGAATCGACACTGATCAAACTGGCCGACAGATCGGTCAAGACAAAATTGCCGTCGCCGATGGCTGCACCACCGTTTGGCAACGCTGCGTCCGGGACGCTCCTTATTTGCAGTCCAGACAACGAATCCAATGCGATACCGTTCGGAATAGGCAATTCCATGGTGTAAGTATCGGTATCGGCAATCGCGTCTACTTTGAGAGTGCCATCGACTTGAACGGAAATCGGCGACTTCGACTTCGCTTTGGCTGATTCCGGTTTAATGGATTGCCAAGTGATGGGCGTGTGTAGATCCTCTGCCCATGTTCGTTGTTCTGGCTTAAGCAATTCATCGGGAGCTACTAGAGCTAACTCGACTTTGGAGAGTTCTTTTTGAGTTTGCTCCTGATCGCGGCGTTGTTCTTGAGTAAACCACTTAAGGGTGGGGCTTTCGTCGGCACGGTCTGCATCCTTCGTTTGATTCAGGATGGCGAAGACTTGGAAATACTCGGTCTGAGTAATGGGATCGAATTTGTGCGTATGGCATTGTGCGCATGCCATTGTCACTCCCATCCAAACAGCCATGGTGGTATTGACGCGATCAATGACTGCGACGTTTCTGAATTCTTCATCGTTGGTACCACCTTCATTGTTGGTGAGGGTATTGCGGTGAAAGGCGGTGGCCACCAGTTGTTCGTCGGTGGGATTGGGGAGCAAATCGCCGGCGAGTTGCTCGATCGTGAACTGATCGAATGGCATTCCTTCATTGATGGCTTGGATGACCCAATCGCGGTACGCCCAAATCGTTCGTTGCGGATCGTCTGCATAGCCAGCTGAATCAGCATAGCGGGCTAGGTCGAGCCATTTGCGGCCCCAGTGCTCTCCCATCGCGGGCGAGGCTAATAAGTTATCTACCAATTGTTCGTAGGTTTTCGAACTCGTTTTGTCATTGAATACCGACTGTTGTTCCAATGTTGGAGGCAAACCAGTTAGGTCTAGCGTGAGTCGGCGTAAAAGCGTTCCGCGATCAGCTTCTTGAGTGGGCTGCCAGCCGCGTTCTGTAAGCTTTTTCAAGACTAAGAAATCGATTGGGGAATGTTGCCAAGTTGGAAATGCGTCGACCCGTAGCGGGGGCTCAAGTCGAGGGATTTGGATTTGATCGAACGACCAGTGTTTAGAGTATTTTGCCCCGGACGCGACCCAGGATTTAAAAAGATCGGCTTCTTTTTCTGTCAGTTTCGCGCTGAAGTGGGGAGGTGGCATTCGCTCGGACTCGTCGTTCGAAACGATCCGGCGGATCAATTCGGACTCGCTCACGCTTCCCGGAACAAGGGCTCGCGATCCCGAGTCGGCGGGTGACGTAGCAGACTCATAATCATGAAGTCGCAGACCCGATTCCACCTTCGATTCGTCTGGCCCATGGCAAGCGAAGCAACGATTGGAAAGAATCGGTCGAATATCGGTCCTGAAATCGACTCTGGATAACTTCGACTCCGGTTCTGTTGCGAGAGTTCTCTCGAACGGCCATAGAAGCAGAGCCACAACAAAGACTTGGTAAGGAAGGGGGGGTTGGTTTTGCATGAGAAATGCTAGGAAGGTGCTCAAGTAGCGAAATCGTTCAACTGAGTCCCCTAGATTATAACATCGGCGGAAGCCGAAACCACATTGAAATGGCTACATTGAAATGGCTACTTCGAATTATGCAACGAAAAAAGGGCCTCCAATTTCAGAAGCCCCTTTTTATTCTGTAAATTCACGCGATCGGATTTTTAGCGTCTACCCTGGAATAACTGCGTGATGCCGTAGGTAAAGAACGTGAACATTCCAAAGTTGATTAGTTCTTCGCGAGGCTTGTATCTCAGGATGAGTGTGTCGCCTGGCTGAATGAGTGGTCGTTCACGTGGATCTTGGGCGGCCAATGCTAGATCGACCTGGATTGTGATTTGACCATTGCAAGGCGTTTTGCGAAGAATATAAAGTTCTCCTGGTGGTAAGGTATATTGC
>JAYVBW010000372.1:0-2715 GCA_043750255.1 Pirellula sp. | reverse complement strand
TCACCAAGGAATAGAACGATGACATTGCAACCCTCTATTCAAGACCGCCGTGGTTTCTTTCGCAAGACGGGTTTTAGCCTAGGCTCCGCAGCCCTTGGTTCTCTTTTGAATCAGTCGTCTGCCTCCGAAGCAAATCCAACACATTCGAGCCAAAGTAATTTGCCGGCTCGAGCCAAGAGTGTCATCTATTTGCACATGATCGGTGCTCCGTCGCAATTGGATCTTTTCGACCCCAAGCCGGAACTGGTCGTCCGTGATAACGAGGTCTGTCCAGAGAGTTTCTTAACCGGTCGACGATTTGCGTTTATTGGCGGTGAGATGCGACTGGCTGGATCGCGTCAAAAGTTCTCGCAGCATGGTGAAAGTGGTCACGCAATTTCGGGCGTACTGCCCCATCTTTCCAAGGTTGCAGATGAATTATGTATCGTTCATTCGCTGCATACCGACGAGATCAATCATGCTCCCGCACAGATCTTCTTGCATACAGGTTTTGGGCGAGGTGGGCGGCCTAGTTTTGGTTCTTGGGTTACGTACGGTTTGGGCTCCGAAAACCAAGACTTACCAGCCTATGTCGTACTGCAAAGCGGAACGACCGGGGGAGCTGGTTCAAGCATGTATTCAAGCGGCTTTTTGCCGAGTGTTCACCAAGGTGTCCCGTTCCGATCCGAAGGCGAGAGTGTTCTGTATCTTTCGAACCCAGAAGGCCATTCGTCGGATAGTCGACGACGAGTTCTGGACGCGGTAAGCTCTTTAAACGAAGTCCGTCTGGCGTATATCGGCGATCCCGAGATTGCGACTCGCATCAGTCAATACGAGATGGCCTATCGAATGCAAACCAGTGTTCCCGAATTGATGGACATCAAGAACGAATCAACGGAAACATTAGAGTTGTACGGAGCCCAACCTGGAAAGGGATCGTTTGCAAACAATTGTTTGCTCGCACGTCGGCTCGTGGAACGCGGAGTCAGAATTATTGAGCTGTACGATAGCGACTGGGACCACCACAACAATTTGGATAGTCGCCTTGCGAACAAGTGCAAGGATATCGACCAGGCGGCATCCGCTTTGATCACGGACCTAAAACGCCGCGACATGCTAAACGATACGTTGGTGATCTGGGGAAGTGAATTTGGTCGCACTCCGTTAGCGCAAGGCGCGGACGGGAACGGCAATAAGACGACCGGCGGTCGCGATCATCATAAAGATGCGTTTACCTTCTGGTTGGCTGGAGGAGGAATTCGCGGTGGTGTATCCTATGGAAAGACGGACGAATTTGGCTTTGGGGTTACTGAGCAACCTGTCCACGTGCATGACTTGAACGCAACGGTCCTGCATCTACTTGGACTCGATCACGAACGCCTCACATTCAAATACCAAGGCCGAGAATTTCGCCTTACCGATATAGGCGGCCACGTCATGACGGACCTCCTAGTGTAGCGCATGCGAATTTCGTGTACCCTGAGCCTAACACCGGTTTCGTGAACCGGTGGGGGCTAGCCGCGTTTAGTCCATTATAGCAACTACCTGAAGGAACCGAAGCACATTAAAAAGAGCATAATCACCGCCGCAACGGCCAGGATGATCACTATTAGACCTGTGACCAATAGCGACACTGCAAAGGTCAGGAGTAGATTTGCCGGACGAGGACTGCCCTTAGCCCCACGGGGGACGATTCCTCGCAAAATCGTAACAAGGTAAGCGGTGCCGAACAACTAGTAACACAAATGAGAGCAACGCTGAACTTCAACGCAATCAATTGGAACTCCAATACTAATGCCGGGAGTCGAGCTCTTTTTGCCAGACCGCAGCATCATCCTTTCGTTGCGACTGCTCATAAAAACGAATCATTCGTTCTAACGCCTTGGCGATAACCGTGCTTTCGTTTCCCACTCGCAAGTTGTCGGCAATCATTTCGCGATAGCCAGTGAGCATCAATTGTTCGGCTTCATCGAACCTCCCTTGACCGGAAAGAGCTGAGCCGAGCAGAACTTTGGTGTACGAAAGCTCGATGCTTTGCATTAACGGGATGCCAATAAATCTAACACGCCCGCTGGATTCCAATTTATCCGAAAGACTTATGCACTCTCGCAGTACATCCTCCGATTCAAGCCATTTCTGTTGTTGAAGTAGATTTTCGCCTAAACCCTTTAAATCGAGGGCGATGAGGTGCACGTCTGGATCGGGCTGCCGTTTTAATCCAGTCAGCCATTTTCGCCACCAACTTTCCGCTTCCTCCATTCGATTCAGTCCTTCCAGTCGTGCGATCAGCGTTTTAATGCGTTGATTGTCGAATCCATCTCGAAAGTTGAATTGAACGCCAACCTCGACCACTTGACGAGAAATTGCTAAGGACTTCTCTTTTTCACCCACTAACCAATGTACACGAGCCAAATAGGATAACGTATTAAGTGAAAGAGGATGTTCTGCTCCCAGCTTCTCTAGTTCGAGTTCATACAGTTGCTCGAACATAGAAACGGCCTCGCTCCACTTCTTTGCCGAGCAATAGCCCACTATCAGATTGTGACGAACAGTCAAACTTTCAAGATGACCTGGACCAAATTCCCTTTCATAGCCATCGCAAACTTCCTGAAGTAATTCGAGTGCCCGAGGCATGTCACCGGTATCGATATAGATCACCCCGAATTGTGATTTGGTTTCCAGTGTATTAGGATGGTTGGCACCTAGCGTTCTGGCTTGAGCCTCGATCACTCTTGA
>JAYVBW010000371.1:0-3467 GCA_043750255.1 Pirellula sp. | reverse complement strand
CATGAAACTCACATCATTCAAATGGATAGCAGCAGGATTAATGCTGTCGACCGTCTACGTTGGAGCCAGCACGATCAACAATGGGGCGTCCACTGCGACATCCGGATCAACGATCAATTGGAAAGACCGATCGGTCGGAAGCAAGGAGTCTGATCAACACGTAGCATCGCACAATTATGCCAAATCACTCTCCGGTGCCTTTCGCGGAGCATCGGAAAAGGTGATGCCATCGGTCGTGACGATTCAATCGATTTCGACTAAACATGAGGACATGGGCCAGCAGGGGCAGTTGCCGGAAGAGTTCCGAGACAATCCGATGTTCAAGCGATTCTTTGAGGGCGTGCCGGAAAGTAAGTCCAAGACGCCAAGCGGACCGAAACGAATTGGCATGGGGTCGGGAGTGATCATTGATTCAGCAGGCATTATTTTGACCAACAACCATGTGGTAAACGGAGCGGACAAGCTGCTGATCAAACTTCACGACGGTCGTGAATTCGAAGCGACACAGTGGAAGACGGACCCAAAGTCCGACATCGCAGTCGTCAAGATTGAATCGGCTCCTAGTCTTCCAACTGCATCAATCGGCAACAGCGATCAGCTAGATGTCGGCGACTGGGTCATTGCGGTGGGAGCACCTTTCGGACTGGATGAAACTGTCACCGCAGGCATTATCAGCGCCAAATCACGCGGAATCGGTATCACCGCACGCGAGGAGTTTTTGCAAACCGACGCTGCTATTAATCCTGGCAACAGCGGTGGACCGCTCGTCAATCTAGACGGAGAAGTGATCGGGATCAACACAGCGATTTCCAGTACCAGCGGCGGATATCAAGGAATCGGTTTTGCAGTCCCCGTCAATCTTGCACGTTGGATCGGTGACGAGCTGATGGCTCACGGAACAGTTCAAAGAGCATTCCTTGGAGTAGGCATTCAATCCATCGATAGTTCCATGTCAAAGCAACTTGGCCTGGACACGGTCCGCGGAGCAGTTGTTACCGATGTACGAGTCGGAAGCCCTGCCGCAACAGCCGGTCTGAAAAGCGGCGACGTAGTTTTGGAATTCGACGGAAACGCAATTTCTAAACCAGGTGATTTGCAGGGACGTGTTGAACGAGCATCGCTAAGTGATGGTCACAAAGTTGTCGTCATGCGAGATGGAAAGACAATGACGATCAATGTGAGAGTCGAAGCCATGCGATCGAGTGGTTCGACAGCCGAGCCAGAGAAGACCGAAAAGCCATCGTCTTCCGAATTCAACGGCCTTGGACTTCAGTTGTCGGAGCTATCGGCTGATGTTGCCAAACAACTCGGAGTCGAAGAAGGGACCGGAGTCGTGATTACCCAGGTCAAGTCGAAAAGTCCTGCAGAAGTCGCCGGACTAGAAGCCGGAATGGTGATCAAAAAAGTTGGGCAGAAAGCCATCAAATCAGTAACCGATTTCCAAGCGGCAATGAAAGATGTCACACCTAAGGACGGTGTCTTGATACTCGTCCAACTCGGTGATGCAACTCGGTTTGTCGTTGTAAAAGCATAAGGCGAAAACAGGTTCGTCGGGCGCTGAATTATCCACCAGATCCAATCCAAAAACTTTTGGAACGCCCGGTTTCTTGAAAAAAACCGGGCGTCTTGCATATACATCCAGAAGATCGACAAACCGTTCATGCGTGACGTAACACTTTTAAGTTGCGGCGCTAGTCCAATTTCAGCTCCAAGTTCTTGTTGCTTTCCTTAACCTCAAAGGTGTAGGTGGAAGTGCCTTGAGCATACTTCTTGCAAACGACAGCATAGTCTGCATCGTCGCTCGACTTTCCGCCCATCATTGCTGCTGGGTCAGAACAAGTAACGGTATATTTGCCAGGCATCACTCCGCCTGCGGCACCAATTTTCAGTTCGAATTTACCGTCTTTATCGGTAGAACTTGAACTTGCAGGCTGTGTTTTGGGGTCCCCAGGCATAAAGGTCAGGTAAAGGTTCGCAACAGGTTTACCATTGTGTGTAACCGTACCTTTTATTTGCTTTAGATCCTCCCCTCCACAACCCGTGAACAACAAAGTCATAAGAATAGTTGGGAATAATACTCGTTGGATCATGAATCAATTCCAGTTGATTTCGGGAATAGAAGAAGCGCACCGAAGAGTTCGATGCGCTTGAACATTGAGAACAAAAAGCTTAGTTTTCGATCTGGCTTACTTCACCGCCGTCACGGGTGAACAGATACCGCCACGGTGCCATCGCGATCGACTGCGAAATGAACCGAACGCTGCAGTCGGCATTGGCTGTATTAATTCCACCTGTGTGATAGCTGCGAGATGCTCGTCCTGTAAGTCCAAAACCAGCTGGAGCCGGTTGGGTTGGATAAATCCGGCTTCCGCTTCTCGACACTTGAAGAACTGGATCCATGTTTGGTGGGTACAACTGAGTTCCCTGATTGCTCATGGCCAAGCCTTGGGATTGGTGATTCGTCCACATGAAGGGATTAACCGGGCGGTTGAACCTAGGAATTATAGAGGCTTGCTCAAGAACCATAAACGTATTAGAAAGTCCGTCGGTAACTTGGGCTAATTTAACGTAGCTTTGCTTATGTGCGATTCCGTTTGCCGTCAATGCTCTTTCGGGGCAGCATGAAGATATTGGCGAACCACCTTGATACGGAACTGGATCATTGGCTGCATTCCCACCCTGACCTGCGTTGAGTGCATAGTCTTTGTACTGGCCAGTGACGGTTTGTGGTGTACTTGGGCAAGCAAACGAAGGCGGCATCGATTGAGAAACAACTTGGTTTACCAATGCATAAGCAGTAACATCCGGACCTACGTTGTAAAACCATGCGTCTGCACGATCCGCAACGTAGGGGCGGCGGTTGAAATTGATCTGGCTGTAGAGGGCACTAGCTTCCATGTAAGGCAGAATATATGCTGACCAGCTCCACATGCCATCAAAGAACTGTCCGTTAAGTTCACCTGTACCGCCAGAGCTTGAAGTCGCGCCCGTATTGGTTGGAGCAAAGCCCGTGTTACCCGCAGGCAACCTTTTGTACGTGCTTTCGTAGTTAGCGAGAGCTAATGCAATGTTATGAATGTTGTTGCTGCATTGCATTCTGCGAGCTGCTTCGCGAGCGGCTTGGACTGCTGGTAGCAATAACCCAACCAAAATACCGATAATAGCGATAACGACGAGCAACTCCACTAACGTGAAGCCTCGACTGGCAAAGAGAAAACGCGATCTTTTCATGTCATACTCCCAAAAATGAATTAAATGAATTCCAGACGCGAATGGCGGCTCTGGCTCCGCAAAACCTACGCAAGGAGATACTATGGAGCAACAGAGAACAAAAGTCAACTTAAAATAAAAGCTCCCAAGGGTTGCCCTGACACAGCCGACAAAAGTCAAAGTAGTAGGCACATTCCATGTGCCGTCCACCTAGAATTCCATTAAATGCTGACGAGCGGACGGCACGGCGGAGCGTG
>JAYVBW010000370.1:0-2360 GCA_043750255.1 Pirellula sp. | reverse complement strand
AAGATCTTTTCTGGAGTTTCTGCGGCCACCTTTTCGATCTCAACTCCCCCTTCACTACTTACCATTAGCAGCGGCATCTGGCTCCCCCGGTCGATAACCACGGCGAGATATAACTCACGAGCAATCCGGCAGCCTTCTTCTACAAAAACTTGATTTACTTTACTCCCTGCCGGTCCTGTCTGAACGGTGACCAATCGGTTATTGATAAGATTTTTGGCTACGGTGGCGGCCTCGTCCCCGCTTTTAACCAATTGCACACCGCGCTGCGAGGGAACTTCGATTACCGTACCTTTGCCGCGTCCGCCTGCGTGCAATTGAGCCTTCACCACAGCGATCGGACCGCCAAGCCGTTCGAAAGCTGCTTTGGCTTCTTCGGGCGTTTTAGCAACAAATCCCTGCAGAACAGGCACTTGAGCTTTGCGGAAGAGTTCTTTTGCTTGGTATTCGTGTATTTTCATCAGAAATTTCTCGTTGGTGACAACATCGGCACTGTAGAACTCTGCCGGCAAAAAATGGCAAGCGAAATGATTGGCTATTCTGTGTTTCTGTCAAGGACCATCGTTTCTTTGCTCGAACATGGAATCCGTTTGACGAATGAAGGCCGAGTACCGTTCTGAAAGAGTTTAGCTACAATGCGGGCCATAATAATCGACTGGGTAAATCCGAGTTTGACAATGCTTATTTCCTGCTCATACCGCTCCTTAGGTCCGCCACATGACGCCGTGGAAAAATAACCCACAATGGGACCTTTTGGTTGAGGATACCTATGCTGAAGCGTTCAAGAGTATATACGCCTCGGTCTTAGTTACAGCTCGCGATCAAAAATGGCTGATGGCCGCTTGTCGAGCAGCGACGGGACACGCGAGCAGCACTATCTTGTGCGATTGCGAAGCTGGAATTGAACAGATTTTGGACGGCAAGTCACAGGGGCAGGAAACGCCCGACGGTCGAGTCGGTGCGATTCTCCAATTTCATGTCCCTCGTTTTCGCAAAGATCGCGTGGTTCATTTGGAAAAGGTTCTTCTAGCACGGCTGAGCCAAAACGTGTTGACTTGTCCAACCACTCGATGCTTCAATCTCCTCGACACGGATCCCTATTTCAAACTTGGACGTAAGATTGCTTTTTTTGGGGATGGACATCAGACACGAACTGAAATGTTTGGCCACAAAGGTTGGACTATTCCAACCCTAGGAGGCGAGTTTTTTTTAACTCGACGTTTCGGATTTGCGGAAGGCATCATGGGAGGAAACCTTTGGTTCCTCGCCACTACCGAGGACGCTGCAATTGAAGCTGCTGAACGTGCGGCTATGGCTGCAGACAGCATGCCAGGTGTCATCACTACATTCCCAGGCGGTGTTGCGGCAAGTGCGAGTAAAGCTGGCAGCAGCTACAAATTTTTGATCGCAAGTACCTATGCGGAATATTGCCCAACACTCAAGGCGAAACTGGGCGACAAGTCCTTGGTCCCAGACGGAGTGGTCTCAATCATGGAGATCATTATCAACGGGGCAGACCTAGATAAAGTAGCTCAAGCAACTTATGCAGCGATTGACGCCGCCTTGACGGTAAAGGATCTGCAAAAGATCCGAGCCGGAAATTATGGCGGTAGATTAGGAAAGTCGTTTGTCTATCTTCATCCTGACAAGCATCCTGTGAATTAAGGTTGGATTTCGACGATGCCTATTGACTCCCAATGCACTGGATGTGGCAAGTCGCTCCGAGTTAGCGACGAATTCGACGGTCGTAAAGCGAGATGTCCGGTATGCGGTATTGTCTATATTGTTGGCGGTGTTGGACTGGACGAGACGACTCCGGCCCCAATCGCTTCTGACGACACGGCCTTTGAAGCGGCATATTTTAAACAGAACGATTCGAGCCTTTCAACACTGCAACCTTTGGCCGATTCAGGGTCGTCGTTGGCAACGGACAATCCTATCGCCCCTATCGCCAAATTTTTTGTTCGCACGCCTAATTCAATTGTGTATGGCCCCTCGGATACCAAAACAGTTCTCGAATGGATTAACCAAGGGCGATTAGACGATACATGCCATATTCGCGAGCAATCTTCAGAACAATGGCTGGGAATAGCCGCATGGCGTTTCCAATCTCGATCCATTCAGAACCTGGTAGCAAGCCCGGTCCACCAAGGCACAAATCAATTTGGATCCGTGCCTGTCTCTACCGTTCAGTCTGCGGGGTACGGTAATGCGGGTAACGGAACGGTGGTGCTCGTTCTCGGTTTAATCAGTTGGGTTCTTTGTCCAACCGTTTTGGGAGCCTGGATATGCAGCATCTTAGCGATCGTCTTTGCAATTATCGAATTCAGGCAAATCCGCGATGGCCAGAGTCCAAGCAGCCA
>JAYVBW010000369.1:0-6691 GCA_043750255.1 Pirellula sp. | reverse complement strand
TCAAATAGGATCCAAACTGCTGTGGACTACGTCGTGATAGGTAGGTCGACATGGCCCAAGCAACGGTATAGGCATTTTGAGCATCGAATTCAAATGCTGAATCATTTTGAATGAGTCCAGACACCAAACGATGAATTAATTCTGGATGTTTTGCGAGCAGTTGCCAAGTGTGTTGCCTTGATTCTGGCCAGAGCGATGTTCCATCGCGACTCTGTGTTCCCAAGAGCATCGGAGCCTCAAACATCGACGCGAATCCCTCAGCTAGCCACAATGGTGTCGACGCTCGACGCTGATGCAGTCCGGTGTTGAATGCAAGTTGATGAGTGGCTTCATGGCAAATGATTTTTTCCGTTGCTTTGGTCGACTCGCCAGCAGATTCGTAAAGAAGGATTCGGTTGGTATCTGGCATGTAATAGCCAACAACGGATTCCGGGACTTGGAGTGGGCCTGAACGCGAGTAACGCTGAAACTCGATACGTGAGCCAAACACCACGGCAACTAACGGAAATTCTATCTCGCGAGTTTTTAGGCCGTGTGCCGAACAGTAGTGCGAAAACGAATGATGGAAGCTTCTAAAGCGTTTACACCAATTTTCGATATGCTCTGGCCGAGCGACGATTAAATACGGAAGTTCACTTTTTACCGAATAGTTCCTTCCGAATTCCGCTCTGAGTTGTTTTGCGAGTTCAGATCGATCGATCGCGTGAAATCGAGCGTTGAGAACGGTTTGTTCTACGATGTCGCTGTACTTTATCTGTTGAATGGCACCGTCGTTCCGCATCAAAAACATCTGATCCGGGAAAAGCCCAATCGGTACCCCTAGGGCTGTATGATCCGGCAATCGAACCGCCAGTATCGGCGGCCGATTGTCTCCGGTTACAGAACGGGTGCGCGGGACGGACGGTAATAAAGCGCCGTTCGGTTGTACGACCGGTTCAGCCAAATTGTTTAAGTTGCGGTTGGTGCTCCACTCTGAATTGGTTGATTCCTTTCCAACCAATCGGCCAGCCGCAATCGAAGTGTCGGTGCGGCTCTGGGCAGGTACCGAATGCCATTGTTGAACCCCACACCCACTCGAAAATGCAAAAAAAGCCACGAAAATCCGATGGAACAGACGACTTTCGGATCTCAATCTTGGGGGTTCCTTTTGTCTCATAGATCGACTCTAGGTCTCTAAAGCTGTGAGGAACGGACTAATTGGGGGATCCGTAGGGGCAAGACAATTGTTGCTGATCGGACTGAAACACTTTTGCCGATTTTGCCGAAACGACGCATGTTCTCGTAAAACCGGCGAGAACGCTTTCCTATGCCTAGGTGCATCCAACATTAGCTCACGTGATCCATCGGGACTTATCCTATGAAAAATACTGTTCGACTTTGCCTTGTCTTGCACAACCATCAGCCCGTGGGAAATTTCGATGGCGTGATCGAACAAGCCTATCAAGACAGCTACCTGCCGTTTCTTGATGTTTTTGAGCAGTATGACTACCTGAAGCTTGCGTTGCACACGTCAGGACCGCTGATGATGTGGCTAGCTGAACGGCACCCTGAATACATCAGTCGGGTCAAGGCGTTGGTGGCCGGTGGGAGAATTGAAATCGTCGGTGGTCCATTCTATGAACCGATTTTAACGATGATTCCGAGCCGGGATCGCATTGGCCAGATTGTAAAATACACTCGTTGGCTGCAGACACGATTCGACACTGCAGTCTGTGGAATGTGGATGCCGGAGCGTGTTTGGGAAAGCCAGTTAACTCGGGATTTGGTTCCTGCCGGAATGCAATACACTATCCTGGACGATTTTCATTTTCGCGCTGCCGGTTGGGATGATTCGCGCTTGACGAATTATTTCCTAACCGAAGACGACGGCCATGTACTGCGTGTCTTCCCTGGGAGCGAACGGCTTCGATATTTGCTCCCCTTTGCGCCCGCATCAGAAACCATCGAATACTGTCGAAGCGTTGCGGACAGGGCACCAGGCTCCGTGTTATTGTTTGGAGATGACGGTGAAAAGTTTGGTACTTGGCCGAATACCAAACAGCACGTCTATGAACGAGGGTGGCTACGTCAATTCTTTGATCAGCTCACTCACAATCGCGATTGGCTGTATACCTCAACTCCATCCGAAACCATAACGGAAACACCTCCAGCTGGTTCGGTGTACCTACCTGACTGCTCCTATCGAGAAATGACCGAATGGGCATTGCCCGTAGAACGTCAAGGCTCTTACGATTCGCTCGTGCAGGATCTGGAGAGCGATTCCCGCTGGCCCCAAATCAAGCCTTTCCTTCGTGGCGGATACTGGCGTAATTTCCGGATCAAGTATTCCGAAGCCCATGAAATGTATTGTCGAATGCTGGACGTGAGTCGTCGATTGGAGTTTGCTCGTCGCAGCAATGGTGACAAATCCTTGCTGCCTCAAGCCGAGGACCACCTCTATCGCGGACAATGCAATTGCCCCTATTGGCACGGTGCATTTGGAGGAATCTACTTACCTCATCTTCGCAATGCGACCTACCGTGAATTGATTGCAGCAGATAATTTGATCGAGCGTGCCAATGGACGGCATGGCGAATGGGTCGATGTAACAACAGAAGACTACAACAAAGACCTATTTCCTGAGATTCGACTGGCGAACGATCAGTTGATCGGGTACTTTGCCCCCGCCAGCGGTGGCATGCTTTACGAGTTAGACATTCGTGGTATCGAGCACAATCTCTTAGCAACGATGCAGCGACGGCCTGAGCAATACCATGACAAGGTCAAGTTAGGCAACAGCCAGTCCTCATGCGAAGCGGCAAGCATTCATGATCGAGTCGTATTTAAACAGCAAGGACTCGAAGATCTACTTCAATACGACAAGTTCCCTCGCAAATCGCTGGTCGACCATTTCTTTGACCACGGAATTTCCGCGGAAGACGTCCAGCGCAGTACAGCGATAGAGCGAGGCGACTTTGTTGCGTTGCCCTACGATGCCAAGTTGCGTCGTGGTTCTGGAAAAATTCAAGTGCAAATGCGACGCGAGGGGAACGCATGGGGCATACCCCTGACGATCACTAAGGGGATCACACTCCTCGCGGGGAGCCACGCACTCGAAATCACCTATTTAATCGAAGGGCTACCGCCGGGACGCCCATTCGACTTCGGCGTGGAGTTCAATTTTGCAGGCCTGCCTTCAGGAGCAGACGATCGATTCTTTTACGACGCCCATTGCAAACGAATGGGACACCTTGGCACAGTGCTAAACATCGAGTCTACCGACTACATCGGAATAATTGACCAATGGCTAGGCGCGAACGTGCAATGGACTGCCAACCGGCCAACCGGACTTTGGTGTTTCCCAATTGCCACGGTCAGCCAAAGCGAAGGAGGATTCGAACTGGTTCATCAATCGGTTTGCATGATTCCGCACTGGGTTGTGCAAGGAGATGAAGCCGGGCGGTGGACCGTGTCTATGGATTTGATTATCACATGCGAACATGACCCAAATTCACGTTCGTCGAAGTTATTACTTGCGGAAAGCGATTGTCACCTCATGGTTCATTAAGTCATCTCGCAACCCCCCGTTTCAACAGCACGACTCGCAAGCTATCGATTCGTTCCGCTCAATCAATCACATACTTACTCACGCGTTTTGCTAATTCCGTTTTTTCTTTCACGGTAGTTCAAGATGTCCATTTCACCGGTAACACAACAAGCAATCAACATATACGAAAAAACAGAACAGACGCGTTCCGATATCGCCACCGCTGTCCTTTCGAAGCAGCTAAGTGCGGAAAAGCAACAAGGGCAAGCTGCAGTAAAGCTGATTGAGCAAGCGGCTGCGACAGGTACTCGTGGCATCGACGTAAAGGCGTAATTGCTTTAAACCTGAGCAATCCAGGCTAGCCGCAGTCGAAACGGCTCCAATGGGCGAATATCAATCGTCCGTCTGCAATGTGATTTTCCCTGGTGCAGGCGGCTTGTTGCGGCTGGTCTCGCTGGCAGCTTTATCTCCTTCGGGAGGTCCGATCGACAAGCTACCTTTGGAATCGTTAGAATTCTTGGGGGCAGGAAGTGCAGATTCTTCCAATATTGCTGGCTTCTTCGCTTCGACTTCTTTCGCACCGTCGACAGTCGCTGGCTTACTCGAATCCACAGCCTGGCCTACAGCTCCACTATTAGGAGTTGCCCCACCTGTCACTACGGAACTTGAGTCAACAGTTGGGTAGCCACTAATAATCGAGCCAACGTAGTCAAGTGGCACACGCTGAGTATACGTGCGTGCCACCGTTCGCATTTCAGTATAGGGAACCGAACGTGCGATGCGTTGTGGAACCTGTACTTTCTGAACAATTCGTTCCATGATCGGTGTTCTAATGACTACATCTTCCGAAACGATTTCAGGCTTGTACGTTGTCGTTTGAGTCTGAACCGGACGGACGTGTGTTTCTGGAACGTATTCGATTCGTTCCCTAGCGACCTTGCGAGTCACCGGTTTCTGAACCGTCGTGGGAACCATCACTTTCTCTTGGACAGCCTCCATTCGCTGTGTCTGTATCGGTACTTGCTGAGTCACCACTTGGTTCTCCATACGCGTGCTTGTTACAGGCACTTGCTGCTGTACCATTTCTGATTGCATCCGAGTGCTTGTCACAGGAACCTGCTGTGAAATGACCTGATTTTCCAACCGTGTTGTGGTCACCGGCACTTGCTGTTGCACCATTTCGGTTTGCAGCCGTGTCGACTGAACTGGAACCTGCTGCGAAATCGTTTGGGGCATGAAGCTTTGTTGAGGAACAGCCACCTGCTGGTAATTTGGCTGGTACTGCAACTGTGCAAAGTTCTGGCTCGGTGCCTGGTAAGGCACCCATCCTAGCCCGCCCCGTTGATAATTTTGGGTGCCATTCAGCGGATTGATGTCGTAGCCGCCTCTTTGCCATCGCAAGTGATAACGAACGTCACCCGGTTGAACATATTGTTGAGCGACGTATCCTCCAGCATCTACAACCGCAGGCTGATAAGTCGTAACTGGCTGTAAGGTAGTGTAGTTTTGGGTTTGATAAGTTGTTTCTGTTATTGGACGCTGTACCGCAAAGTTTTGAGTCAGCATGTTCGTCTCTGTTACTGGACGCTGAACAACCTGCTGCTGTGTCTGCATCGTCGTTTCTGTGACAGGTCTTTGGACCATGTAGCTTTGAGTTTGATAAACCGTTTCCGTTATCGGCTTTTGCACGATGACGTGCTGGGTTTGGTATTGAGTCTCAATGACCGGACGCATGGTCGTCACGATCTGTTCAACCTGGGAAGTCTCGTTGACATAAGTCGTCTCATCGACATAGTCGGTTTTGACCACTTGCTTGTATACTATGTAGGTTTCGTTTCGAGTCGCAGTCTCGATGACCGGCTTGCGAACCGTGTATTGCCTTTTTTCGACCCGTTCCTGTACGGACGGACGGTAGCTGACAATCTCTTTTTCGAGCATGCGTTCCTCGTACTCGATGCGCATCGACGTTACGGGAACCTGTTCAAGCACCGTCTCCGTCTGCAGTCGGTACGAGGCTACCGGCTCACAATATTGAGCGTCCACCCGATCGCCCAAGAGCAACGCAGTCCCAGCGATGGAAATTACCGATCGGAGGAGGATTTGAAAAGCTTGTCGCTTGCGAAATCTTGAATCCATAGCGCTATAACCTTTAAGAAATTCTGAAACGAGTCATGCTATTGTGGTTTATTCCAACCAGTCTTTCAAATAAGAAACCAAATCCTGGTCGATAAATCCCCTTGCAAGTGCTTGTCGTGTCGATCTTTAGGAAAAATACATTTTTTGAAACCCTGACGGCAACTTAGTTGTCGTTAAAGCCATTGCAATCCACAAACACCGCATAAAGTAATATTCCGCATAATCCAAACTACCCAAATAACCCATTTAGCCACGCATGGAACCCATGGTTGCACCTGATCCCGATCACACTTCCGTTTCGCAAAACAATTCGGTTTTAGCTGTCAGTAATCCATTTTGGACAGAGTTCGGTGGGGACTTCGGAAGCATTTTGGTCGTGGGGCACGGCACCCGCAACCCATTCGGTGTGGCTCAGCTACTTGCATTGGTCGAGCATATGAAAGTTCAAGCGACTGGGGCCAAGATTTCGGGCTGCTTTTTGGAACTGGCAGAACCATCGATCGAACAGGCGATCGAACAGTTTTCCCTACAAGGAATCAAAAAAACGCTGGTTGTCCCCGTCCTACTTTTCACCGCAGGCCATGCATTACAAGATATTCCGAATGCGGTATTGCGAGCGGCCGCCCAGTTCGGAATCGAAGTTATTGGCCAGACTAGATCGTTGAATACACATCCATCTATTGTAGCATTGTCCCAGGCTCGTTATTCGGAAGTAACTGCATTAGGCAATGGACTGTGTTGTCCAATGAACGCTTGTGCCAGGGTGCAATGTTCCACAGTTAGTTGCGAGGGACAATCCATTGCGTTGGGTCGCATCGGGCTTGCGATGGTCGGACGCGGGACAAGCGACCAGCAAGCCCTCGCTCAAATGCGACAGTTCACCGAATTGAAAGTGGCACAACTAACGCTAGTCCGATACCAAACCGGCTTTTTCGCTGGCGGACTACCAAACGTAGATGAACTTCTCGAGCAAGCCAGTGCGTGGGAATGCGACACGGTTTTGGTACAGCCGCATTTGCTGTTCGAAGG
>JAYVBW010000368.1:0-4073 GCA_043750255.1 Pirellula sp. | reverse complement strand
CCAACGATTCTCAGCTTGAGGGCGGCAATTTCGATAGCGACCGGTAATTCACATACCCAATCTCCGTCCGCTTGACAGGATGTTTGCGAGCCACGGCTACTGGTTTGATCAGCAGTTTCGATCCTTATCGACCGGCTGCGAAACTGGCGCCATTGCTTAAGCAGTTGATGCTTTCCTCGGATTACATGCCAATAGTACCATATGCCTCGAATCAAACCACCGTGGTCAAAAACACCGACATCGAGGTAGCCATCATGCTCGACCGCATCATTCAAAATGGACAGACCGGCTGCGTAGCGAGGGACATTGAAAATAAAGACCCAGCCGCCCGACACTTCCTCAATGAGTCGGTCGTTCTCGTCATAAATCCGAATTTTCAGACCTGGCCATCGATAGCGAAAAAGTGTTCCAATAATCGCCGACCAATAGGTCCGTTTTGTAATATGTGACTTGCGAGACTGATGAACGCAGCGAACCACTTCTGCGTCAAACCCGATGCTCACCATCAACAGCGATAGCTTGCCATTCACCATCATGACATCGATTGGACGCGTTCGCAATTTTTGAATCGAGCGAGCGCAGGCAGCGGGATCTGCCGTGAGGGAAAAATATTTGGCGAGTAAATTTTCGGAACCGGTTGGGAAAAGTGTTAGAGGTACGTCATGAGGAATTAGGCTTGCGACCGTCGATGCCGTACCATCACCACCCGCCGCAACCACGGTTCGAAGCTCCGTTGTGCGGACAAGTTCATGGCAACGATTTGCCATCTGGACTAAGTCGGTATAAACCTCGCATTGAAAGCCCAGCGATTCAACCTCGCGTTTCAGTTCCAGTACCAGAGAGAGGCGACTAATCGATCCTGACTTTGGATTCGCAGAGATGATCACTGTCTCGTTCGTCGACATGCAACTCTCGATGGCTAAGTGCTGGCTCGTTTAGATTCTACATTGATTGATTTTAGCATGCTCACAATCATGGCTTTGAACACCATTTCTAGGTCTTCGAAATCTCGATCTTCCGCTTGGATTTGAACGAGAAACGTTTTGCGATCGACGGTGAAAGCCACAAATCTGGAAACCACGAGGAGGTCCAGGTAATAGAAGTGTGCATCGCCAGCTCGGCTATCGGCCAACGGCTCGCCATCCAACTCCAACTCCGGATCGATTGCATCGTATTCGATATTATCGTATTCCGATTTCATCACATCCTGAGCTTGTTCTAACGCTTCGCGCGGTGCAACAGTCCACGGGTACTCCGTCACGGTCATGAACGCAGACGTTGGGCTTTCGAGTGTGAAGCCAACAACGCGTCCATCTTCGTTGTCTTCCGTGAGACTCCAGTTTTCCGGATACATGCAGGACAGGCCGAGGCCTTGGTAAATTTTGGTCATATCTACGCAGCTCGGCTGGATCGTTTTTTGGGTGGTGGTTCTCGCCAGCGACGATGAACCCACCAATACTGTTCGGGAAAAGTCCGAATAATTTTTTCGAGGCACTGATTGTACCATCGGGTCAACGATGGGACGCTACTGAGATGCTCACCCCCGTCCACAGGATCAGCGATCCCCAATACCGAAAGCTCGAAATTCATTGGTCCGCCCGTACGAACACTGCAAACTACAACCATCGGTGCACCGCTAGAAAGCGTGAAAAGTGCAAGTCCCTTGTGGCACGAAGCAGGTTTGCCAAGAAAATCGACCCAACATCCCTTTGCTCCTGCATGCTGATCGGCAAGCAACGTCAGATTCCCGCCTTTACTTAGCAATTCTTGAATCTGAAGCGAGCTGCCCTCTTTTGCTAAAAAATACTGGCCGCCTAGCGAGCGAAACTTGGTGATGTAATTATGCAAAAATCCGTTGTCGAGTGGCCTTGCGACCGTCGTCGTTGCAACTCCGAACAGCCCTGTAAGAAAACCAGCCAACTCAAAATTCCCAAAGTGAGCTGACACCAAAACAGTTGGACGATCGTCCATGACTATCTTGAGCATCGATCGACGATCGGGAATGTGAAAATGTTCATGCCAATTTTCGCGGTGAATTTTTCGCGGGGCTTGTGCCACTTCACATCCCATCAATAGCAAATGGTGCCACATCTTTTCTGTGACTTGCTCGGAATGATCTGGTTTCCAATCCGGAAAGATCATTTTCAAATTGTCACGGATTAATGATTGGCGTAGTGGGATCCACTTAGAAAAAAGTTGAGCGAGCAATCGACAAATGCGATCACAGCGTTCTAGTGACATGATTTGCACGGCGCAAATCACCATTCGGAAAAAAAAGTACGACAGCCGGTCCGCTAAACGGAACTTTTGATTCTCATGGAATTGTGAATTTGCTTCGAGCGACATGGCGACCCATCCTTTGGTCGTGGTGTGAGTTTGCAATGTTGCCTATTGTGCCTCACTCGCACGCTTTGGCAAATACCAAAAAGTGTGGCCGATCGCTCCGCGATCGTACTTACCCCGACTGCGTAGCAATCAACCGCAATTGCTAGCGAACCGGCAAGAGTCCGTGCATGCGGCGAAGAATTCCTATCTGCCCTGCATGGATCGATTCATGCAAAGGACAAAACAGGAGTGCCCCAAGCTTGATCGGATAGACCGCGTACGGCATTTCCGTCGCTTCCGTCAACTGATCCACAGACAAATTTGGAAGCGCTGCCATGGATGCGATATGAATATTTTCAAGACATTCAAGTAAAGACGCCTTGGACGGAATCTCACTCGCGACTGTTGGAGGAACACTTCCTCGCCCAAATCGCTTCCGGAGCCAGCCGGGCATCAGTTCTAAGTCCCCTTCTGCGCGTCCTCGTTGTCGGAAAAGCATCAAACCGTATTGTGAGACGGCCAAATGCCCAACTTGCCAAGCGATGTGCGAGCTCGCGCCCGTTGGAACGATAGGCCAGAGTTCCTCCGGAACATTTTCTAACAGTCCGAGCGTGTACCGGCGTGCAAAATCGACTTGCCCCAGCACAGCATCTCGCATTGCAAGCACGCTTTCCCTCGGCAAAATCGTCGTGGATGTGGTGTTCTGGTCCATAGGAGCAATAGATCGAAGGATGCAATTTTGGTCAACCTCTAGCATCCCGTTGGCGAACTCTCAGACTACTTGCTCGGATTGCTTTGTAGCGTGACAATACGTGCCGTCCGGGCACTGCATGGAAACCGACGATGTGGTTTCCCGTTGGTCGCACTGCTCGCTTGAAACTGCCCTCGTACCAAAAGTCTTGCAATAACGTGTCAAACGCGCCTTCGGGAAAACCGGCCAAGAGCATTGGGGATTTGTTGCGTGAGTTTCGCGAGCATCGAGATCAAATGCGAAACGAGCTGGGCAAAATGATCGTTGGCCAAGACGAGGTCATCGAACAGCTTTTTGCAGCCATCTTCACCAAAGGCCATTGTTTGCTCGAAGGCGTGCCTGGACTTGCAAAAACCTTGATGGTTTCCTCGCTCGCCAAGATTCTCGACGTCAATTTCAAACGCATACAATTCACCCCAGATCTGATGCCATCGGACATCACTGGGACCAACGTCCTCGAAGAAGATTCGCACGGGAAACGCGAGTTTCGATTTGTCGAGGGGCCTATCTTTACCAACATATTGTTAGCAGACGAAATCAATCGTACGCCGCCCAAGACACAAGCCGCGTTGTTGCAAGCGATGCAAGAACGTGAGATCACCGTCGGACGGAACACATACCAACTGCCTGAACCGTTTTTTGCGATCGCGACTCAGAATCCGATCGAACAGGAAGGAACCTACCCGCTGCCAGAGGCACAACTGGACCGGTTCATGTTCAATATCAAGGTTGGATATCCAAGCGCCGAAGAGGAAGAAAAGATTTTGACAACGACGACGCGGAGCGAGCGGTCTGAGGTGAGCAAGGTACTTTCGGCTCGGGCCATTATGAATATCCAGAAACTAGTGATGAGTGTGGCGGTCAGTCCGTTCATCGTGAAATATGTCGTCGCATTGGTTCGAGCAACTCGACCGGGCGAACCAGACGCACCAGAAGTTGTGCGCGAGTTATTAGATTTTGGTGCAGGTCCTCGAGCGGGCCAATTCCTGATCCATGC
>JAYVBW010000367.1:0-2427 GCA_043750255.1 Pirellula sp. | reverse complement strand
GCATACAATCGTCCGAAATACTCAACCAGTTCCCATGCACTCATGCGATCATAAATCGCAGTATTGTTGGAAACGAAGCCAATGGAATGGCGAACGTAGTCCGCTTGTTTGACTACATCAAAATTAAAAACGCGTGCAGAACCCGATGTTGGCTGGAGAATCGTGGCCAGAATGCGGAGCGCCGTTGTTTTGCCAGCTCCGTTGGGACCCAGTAAACCAAATACTTCACCTGCTTTTGCAACAAAGCTCACGTTTTCTAACGCAACAATCTCTCCCTGAACCGAATCCGGATAACTCTTGCTGAGGTTGCGTACTTGGACTAAATCCATGGATTACTCGGTAGAATCTCGGTTGGACTGAAGACATATCGCGAACATGCCACACTTTCATGTACCTCAATCGGAAAGACTTCGAGAGATTCGATGGTCAGGAATCTCAAATAATTGTGCGAAGAGTCAGCTTAAACGCGGCAATCGCTACGATCGATAAAGCAAGTAGATCGATTCCCGGAATTGGACCTTAATCCAACCAAAAGTGGTTTAGATTATTTGCATCTGAAGTTCCCAAACCTAAGTTCACTAAAGAACCCATCCATCAGGCTTGATCGCATTGAATTGCAGAATAGCCGCGTCCGATTACGAGATCCATATTATGCCCGTAGCCATCGATGTTCGCAACTTAAACGAAGTGTTAGCAAATACTCAGTTGCCAGCGCTTCCGGTCAGCGCCATGCGACTGCTTGAGTTGTCTCAAGATCCCAATAATGGGCCTGCTGAATACGCCAAACCGATTGAGGCAGACGCTGGGTTGATGGGCCAGGTATTGCGTTTTGTAAACTCTTCCTACTTCGGCTTTTCCAGGGAGATTGCTTCGGTCCAGCAGGCCTTAACGCTCGTTGGAGTTCGAACGATTAAGAATTTTGCCCTGTGGAGTGCAGTCTTTTCATTGATTCCAAACCCCAAGTTTGGTCCATTCGATCTAAAGAATTTGTGGCAAGATTCCTTGCGCCGGGCTGTGTTTGCGAGAAGTCTAGGACGCGAGATTCGGCTGCCAAATGCAGAGGACCTGTTCGCTGCTGCACTTCTCCAAGATATGGCCATTCCGCTTTTGCTCAAAGCGTTGCCTGAACAATATGAAGGGCTCGTTGAACGACGCAGTAAAGAGCGCGTAAGGTTATCCTCTCTCGAGAAGGACTTATTCGGTTGGGATCACGCTCAAGCTGCTGCAGCCTTGTGCCGCAACTGGCGATTGCCAGAGGAATTTGCAATTCTGATCGAACGCCATCCGGCATTGGACGAATTGCTTGACGGTCCGACCCCTCGAATTGACGCAGTGTGCGTAGCCTTGGCTTCGTTGCTGCCATCGTGCCGTGATGAACAATGGGATGACGTAGAAGAATTCTTGGAGGGAATCGAGAGAGTTACTCAGGATCGCACTTTTGACTTGCATCAATTAATGACCGAGGTAGATCAATCCTTCGAGGAATTTGCACCGGTTCTCAAGATTCAGGTGCCGGACAAGAGCCTTGCCGATTGGTTCAGCGAATCCTCTGCGGCGGTCTAATATCCACGCTGATGATTTAAAGAACAAAACACACCCAGTGAACGGTTACCGTTGAATGTTATCCCGTCGAGCGATCTCTACTTGTTCGATTCGATTCTCAATCTGGTTTGCAAATTCGACTAAGAACTGCCCCACAGTTCGAATTTGGCTCGTGACGCCTTTCGACATTTGGCTTCTTGCCTGAGTGTATGTAGGCGAAATCACATTCATTGCGTAATCCACCGCCAAGCGATGTGAGTTTGAAACAGGAAGCAGGATTGAACCGTAGGTTGAGGCATGCAGCGTTGTCAAGAAATCCTTTGACGAAAAGGGCATTCCGATTGGCTTAGAGACTTTGTCTAGATTTTCAATTTTGATTGCAAGAATCTCTGAAGCGAACTTGGAAGCAACCGCTAGATCCTCTTGCGTGTCTGCTACCCTCGATTCATACTCCGCGTCCAAAGTTGGCGGACGAATTGAAATCACCGTTAACGATGTGGTGTTCTCCAAGTCGATGTCTTCAGGATTCGTATCCTGAGGACAACAAATCGAGGGCTGAATAGAGTAAGTAGAATTAGAGTCAAGTAACTCGGTCGAATCATCTAGCGAATAAACGAAGACGTTAGCACAGCCTCGGTACGGCAGAATATTCGAAACCGAATGGGGAACATGGCGGCTCCATTCTCCGCACTCCCAACCACATTCTAAATCTTGATCGCCTTGCAATTCAACAACTATTGGGGGGAACGAGTTTGCGACTTTGATCCATTCGACGAGCTTGAGACTCTGACTATCGATGGACGAAATAATCATCCTTCGCGAACGAGAGTAACTTTGAAATATCTTGGCCCCCGCTTCAAACAACTGGTTGGATTGCGAACGCAA
>JAYVBW010000366.1:0-1594 GCA_043750255.1 Pirellula sp. | reverse complement strand
GCGGGTGACCGATCATCTAGGGAAAACTCACCTGATTTCAGGCGAACTATCAATTTCAAAAACTGATTTTTCCGATATCAAACAATTCCTTGAACAAGCTCGAAGGTTTCGATAATATCTTAATCTTTAGAATGCTCACCAGCGTTTTTTTCGATTTTATCTTGCACGTCCTTCTTGTCGCGGCCTTCGTTGCGCTGGTCGTTGGGCTTTTTCTTTTTAGAACCTGTCCGCAAATCGTCTCGAGCCCGGGCTGTCGATGATCCCGTATCGTGCGTATTCTGTTGGCTGCGATTATCTGACATTGACCGTTCTCCTCTGAAAAAACCTCAAATCGCGAAGGACGATTTGCTGTTATTAGGATAGGCAATTGTTGTGCCGTTCCCCCTCTTTATGATTCATCACCCAACCGTATGTCAAAATGATTGTTGGTAGATGCGAGGATCAATAGGTCCTTGTGCAATCGTGAGCCATCTCGACCATTGATTAAGTGGGTAACATGGCCAAAACTTCGTTTCGACTTAGAAACATAAATGAAAGGAGGTAGCCAGCGCGCTGCGACGCTCATCAAAAAAGGAACGCTCCACAAACTAACATGGTCGTTGGGCGATCAAAGCTTGGTCGCCAAAGAGCCAGCCGTTGAATAGGGTCAATTGTTGCATTCTCAGGTAGGAAAAACAGAGATCCGAGAGATTTTTGGCCACGAACTGCGATTTTTGGGTGAAATCGGGTTTTTAGTCGTCCGCCAGGTTATGAGGTAGAGAGAGACGAACGATTCTTGGCTGACGGCATCGTTCGAAAGTACGAAATTGCAAAACTGCTCGCCAACCCGTCGTCCGACTTTTTGCACCATACGACACACGAAAATGCAATGCTGAATCACGAATCCCGAGTTTGACCCAAACGAAGTTCCCCCTTGCATCTAGCCATAGCTACCTTCATCTCCTTGTGCAAGCGTCTGATTCCTTCCGGCAATTTGCTTTTGTAAAATATCCTGGAATTACAAGGCAAATGCTTTCCGATATACGCCAAAGGCCCTGCAGCGGTCAGCCGTATCATTCGGGTTGTCATGAAGCGCAAGCAGCGCCGGAGGCAAGCAGGTGAACCACCGTAGCTCATCATAGCCTCCCTCCAGAATGCCTCCATGTCTAGCATCTGGTAACGCCAGTCTGAGGCCTCTCAGCATGGTATAGAAAGAGCTGGGGAGATTGCCAAGCCCGCCTATGGGATCGCCTAGCGCTGAGTCCAAACCGACTGACCACAATACCAAGTCGGGTCTGAAGTTCCGTATGATGGGAAGGACATCTCGAAGAAATCGCTCCATAATCGTTTTAGCCATCTGCTCCCCTTCAAATTCGACGGATACGATATTCGGCGCGATTGCCATTGGGTGAGCTTCAAGTCCCCAGTCTTTATCTGGCCGCGAGTATGGATACTCATTACCGGCTTGAAGATATCGGTCTTGAACCGCATCATATTGACCATCAGTAAAGCGTTGTCGACCCTCATCGTAAGGAGAACGGTACGAAACATCTATCAGAAGCGTGTCCGCTTGATTGGCAAGAACATCGGCGGTTCCATTGCCTCGATGGTGATC
>JAYVBW010000365.1:0-2401 GCA_043750255.1 Pirellula sp. | reverse complement strand
ATTGGGCTTATTGAATAGGAATGATGATTTATGCGTTGGGAAGGTCGGGACCAGTCGACAAACGTTGAGGATCGACGTGGAGTGGCAATGGCTGCAGGTGGCCTAGTCGCCGGAGGTGGCGTTGGATCAATCGTACTCCTATTGATCATGGTGCTATTAGGCGCAAATCCGCAGCAATTGATGGAACAAGTCGGTCAGCAGCAGGAGCAAGCGGCTGGGTCTCGGGCCAAGCTAACTCCCGAAAACGACGTCGATGCTCCGCTGGTGGAGTTTGTTTCGGTCGTAATGAAGGACACTGAAGATGTTTGGGGGACCCTCTTCCGAGTGCAACTGGGTGCTCGATATCAAGAGCCGAAACTGGTGCTATTTAAGGGCCAAGTACGTTCCGCATGCGGTGAAGCTACGGCTGCGGTCGGTCCATTTTATTGCCCTGGCGATAGTAATGTTTACCTCGACTTTGATTTTTTTAGCGAATTGAAACAACGATTTAAGGCTCCAGGCGACTTTGCAATGGCATATGTCATTGCACACGAAGTTGGCCACCACGTTCAAAATCAACTCGGGCTTTCTTCGAAAATTCAAGCGATGCAGAATCGTGCTGGAGAAGTTGAACGCAATCAGTTGAGTGTACGATTGGAATTGCAAGCTGACTACTTGGCAGGAGTTTGGGCAAAACATGCTCAGGAAACTAAACATATTCTAGATTCTGGCGATATCGGTGATGCAATAAACGCTGCAAGCCAAATCGGAGATGATAAAATTACTCAAAGAAGAGTTCGGAAAGAGAAGTTCACGCACGGAACTTCACTGCAAAGAGTAAAGTGGTACTCGGCAGGAGTGGCTTCCGGCGACTTGCATGGCATGATGAAATTATTCGAAGTGGATTTCGACGCCTTGTAAGCGGCACGGCGCTAGCCCAATGCCGCTGACTTTAGCACCGCAGGAGCCATTTCTTGTAGCGGAGTGGCGCCAGCCACCCGGTTTTTCACGAGTTTTCTCGCACAACACCGGACGGCTCGCGCCGTACCGCTACCAAAGTCAGTGGCATTGGGCTAGCGTCCAACGGCTAATGAATAATCAATTGGAACAGAAAGCGCCCACCATCGCATGGCAATTCGGATCCCCGTCGTTATCAGCCAGCACGAACGCCGTTCGGGCTCCATTGCAGACTATGAGGAGCAACTCATCACTCGCATCGTTATGGAGAGTGGACTCGATGCAACTCTCATTGCAGACTTGAAGTCGATTGAATTGGATTCGACCGATCACCTCTGTCTCGAAGGCTTGAAAGGGGACTTTGCACTCGCTACGTGGGAGTCGTCTCATTATGTCTGCAGTCATTTGCATCGATTAGGCATCCCGTCAGTCGAAATCATTCCGGTGGATGGCAGCCCAAAAACAAAAAGTGGTGACGCTGGTCTCGAGCCATCCAAGAAGATCCTGTTGATCTCGC
The DNA here is from genome assembly GCA_043750255.1 of Pirellula sp. Lineage (GTDB taxonomy): Bacteria > Planctomycetota > Planctomycetia > Pirellulales > Pirellulaceae > JBKCUI01. Next base: position 948 of record JAYVBW010000365.1, on the reverse strand, counting down.
TTGCGACCAATGCAGGTGTTGATGTTACCATTCAAACGCTCAAGGACGTACTATTGGCTCGATCGACTCCAGTCTTTTCGCTTGGGGCTCCCATCCGTCGAAACGAGCCAGTGCCATCGGTTCCAGATCCGATGATATTGTCGCCACGACAGTCGTCATCTTCGAATACCCCCTCAGCCAAACTGGATAGTACTAATTCGATTCGTAAAGAAACTCCAAGACTGATCACCACTGCCGTGTCGGCTGATTTGGAATTCCCTAATATCGATCAGTTGATGGACGAGCTTGACCAATTTGAAATCTAGTAGTTGCCACTGCTTACTACCACGCCGTGGCGCGATACGGACTAGTAGAAATCAATTTGCCGGTCGTTTAAAAGCAAAATAATGAAAAATCAATTGATAACCAGGAGTATGCGATAATGAAATCATTTTTCCACCCGTTCCGATCGACATTTTCGATAGCTTTCTTCTTATTTGCTGGTTTAGTCGTCGGCAATTCGGTTCCCCAAGCGATCGCCCAGGAATCGACTGAAATTGCGTCGCTAAAATTGGCACCCATTGACGTTGATATCTACAGCGTGTCCTTGAGGATGCGAGAACAATGGGATCGATTCCTTGACGGCCCCGTCGTTAAAGAATTTTTTGAAATTTCAGCCATTGAAAATGCGATGGAGCAGATTCGTTCTGAATGGTCACAACGCACCGGCTTTGGATTCAACATGCGAATCTTATTGGAGAATCCGAACAGCAAGGAAGCTTTGGCTTTCCTCCAGGATTTGTTTTCCGCAGAAGTCTTCCTACTGGGCGACAAGAATGTCTCTAAATGGTACGACGCTCATGGAAAGCTCGCTGAATTCCGTTCTCTATCGCTTTCCTCCGATGGTTCCGTCGAAGAGAAAGCAGGAGCGATTGTAACGAAGGCATTCGAAATAGCCGACACCTTGAC
>JAYVBW010000364.1:0-2218 GCA_043750255.1 Pirellula sp. | reverse complement strand
ATGGCGAGCGATTGGCAGAATGCGTCGCTCATGCGTGACGTCGACAGTTCCTCGCTCGTCACGCCAGTCGATGTTCTGTTGCTCATTAATAATCTCAATAGCGACGGTTCGCGAGAACTGCCGCCTCGCTCGCAGCATGCTGGCGATCCGTTTTATGACGTCAATGGCGACAATTTCTTGACCCCGCTCGATGTGTTGATCGTCATTAATGCGATCAATAACTTCGGTGACCGGCAACCGACGGTCGTCGGTGGGCTTGCGCCTGCCTCCGATCCAAACAACAACGGAGTTGTTCTCTCTGGTAACGTCACGATCAATGGCCAAACGCTAGCGAGTTCCATCGTTACGGTTTCACTCGATGCACGCGATAGCATTCCACGATCCGTCGTGGCGGATGCGGAGGGGCGATTCACAGTCCAACTGCCTCTTGCCGAGGGTTTGCAAACGGTACGATTCTCCGCCCGTGATGATCTGGGGAGACATTCGGACAAGACGCTCGAAGTTCGCCGCGGCAATACCATTCAAGATTGGAATGCATCGGCACTTGATATCGTGCGGCAGTGGACGACCACGTCTAACGATCCCTATCAAGGTCGCATCGTAACGGCTCAGCCTCCGTTGATCGCTCGCAATCTTGCCATGATCCAGGCGGCCATGTTTGATGCTGCCAATGCAGTCACTGGTCAATACCAAGCCTATCGAGTCAACCTGCCTCCACAACTCGGTGCATCGGCCAGTGCGGCCGCAGCCGCTGCGGCATTCGAAGTGGCCAAGTCTTTGTATTCTGCTGTGGATGAAATCGCAGTTTGGCAAGCTTCCCTAGATGAGACGCTGGCACAAGTGCCCGATGGGACAGCAAAGAATCTTGGCATTGAATTGGGCAAACGCGTTGGCCAAGCTATTCTCGCCGATCGAGTCAACGATGGTGCCAAGGGTAGTTCAACTTATGCGCCTACGACAGAGGTGGGGAAATGGCGACGCACTTTCCCTGACTATCTGCCGCCGCTGTTATCACAATGGCCAAGCGTCAAACCATTTGCGCTCGCGAGAGGCGATGAATTTCGACCGGCTCCGCCCCCAGCTATCGACAGCGCTGAGTATGCGACGGCAGTCGATGAAGTGATGCGATTAGGCGGTTTTCAAAATAGTCAACGAACGGCGGAGCAGACTGAGATTGCACTGTTCTGGGCGGACGGGGGTGGTACCGCTACGCCACCTGGCCATTGGAATAGAATCGCTACGGACATGACTCTCAAACAAGGAACAAGTTTGCTTGAAACGGCCCGCACTTTTGCGTTGCTCAACATCGCCATGGCGGATGCTGGGATTGCTTCATGGGATGCCAAATACCATTACGATTTATGTCGACCGATCGACTCGATACGACAGGCCGACCAAGATGGAAACGCAGCGACACTAGCCGATTCTTCCTGGATCCCGCTTCTGAAGACACCGCCATTTCCTACTTACACATCGGGCCACAGTACGTTCAGCGGAGCAGCCAGCGCGGTTTTGACTAGTCTCTTTGGTGACCACGTCGCGTTCGACAGCCAAAGCGATGGTCATTTGGCAGCCGAACAACGACCGCTTGATCCGTCGCAGGTCGTAACGCGGCACTTCGCTAGTTTCAACCAAGCCGCAGAGGAAGCTGGCCGCAGTCGCATCTACGGCGGCATCCATTTCAATTTCGACAACACAGCCGGATTAGAACTGGGGCGTAAAGTCGGAACTGCAGTCTTAACACGTTCGCTTGTTCCAGTACTTTAGTGCCGTCTGAACTAGCACGACGTTCCAGGTTGCGGCACTAGGTCATCCACCTTGAACCGTTTACGAGCCTATTTTTTGCTGACCGGGCTTGGTTGCACGTAGGGGCGTTTTCGTTGGTATTGACGACTTCTCATTTGGAGCTCGGAACGTAAGGAAGCATCTGCTGTCGAACGGAGGGCCAAGGCAATCGTTTTTTCTGCTGAAACGAAATCACCGGAGGCCGCTTGTGCGGCTGCTAGGACGTCTAGGACTTGGACAGAAGCTGGGGCCGAGGCCGATGCTAACTGAACGGCTTTCTGTGCCGTTTCCAACGCGGATTCGCCATTTCTGTAATATTCATCCGGGCATGTAGCCATCATCCAGGCCGCATTTTGTAATGTCCGTGCATTTTTGGCATCCAGTTGCATGGCGCGTTGATATGTAGTGGCCGCAAGTTTCCATTTCCCTAGAG
>JAYVBW010000363.1:0-6062 GCA_043750255.1 Pirellula sp. | reverse complement strand
TCGATAGGGGGCGCTTGCTCGCTCCATAGCAATTGACCATCGCCAAAGCGACATACACCATCGTATCCCCACAATCGAATCAATGCATTGCAACCCTCTTGCTCGGACCCATCAGGAAAAAGCCCAGCGGTTGACCAGTCCACGCGCGCCTTTGACTCCATTGCTGCTATTGAAGCCGAGACGACCGGTAGGCCGCTACCATCTATCCTCCATGCCAGTCCGTTTGCTAGGACAATCTGCTCAATTAGCTCTGCAATCGATTTCCCTTTTTCGTTGATGTCAATTTTCTTCGCTAGGTCGATACCTGCTACTCGACATGATTGCCAATCGACGGTGATCCCAATGTCCGCCATTCTACCGAACAAATCGAAGCACCTGAGCAAGCTGATTTCCTTTACTTGAAACGATTGAAAGACCGATTTTGCTTTCTCATCCCAGTTCGGAATCGGCTTTGGCATTGGATAGAAGACTTGAGCCAGAGAGTCGGGGGCATTTTCGATGTTTAGCTCTTGCAGGGCGCTGTTCGGAGCCGAGTTGTCATCGCTCATTTTTCCCGATCCGAGAATTACCTCTAAACCACTGAATAGAGAAGTAATCGCATCGCTTTCGTCATTCTTCGGCCTGTTTGGAATATTGGGCGACGAAGGGGGCGACGAGGAGGGGGGCGACGAAGGGACAAGCATGGTCGAAGGGTCGGGCGATGGTGCGGGCATTTCAATCGAAGACTCAGTGGGAACGATTGGCGTGGAGATGTCGGTTTGGGCGGGATCGTCACTTGCTAGGTCGGGATTGGGAACTGTTGTCTGGAAGAGTTCACTGGGAACATCCATTTCTGGTTTCTTAACGTCGGAATCAGATGGTGCAATGTTGGGGGCGATAACGATTGGTTTGTCCTTGGTACCGACCATCCTAAGGAACACCACAAAGCAAAGAATCGCGAAGAGAGTACCGCTGACAGCGATGGTTGCCAGAGTCAGCATCTGTCGACGTTTAGCGAGGTCGCCCCTTTGCCAAGCCTGCTTATGGATAGGCCTATTGGATTCCGAGGTATGCATCGGAACGATCGGGGCATAGGTGGAGGGTACGGGAATAAAGTCAGGTTCGTTGGCTGACCTGAATCGCAATCCTGTTTCGCCTCCATTTTCGACGCGCGCTGAGGGATTGTCGTTTGCCATCAACTCATTCCAGTCGACGTCACCTACCTTGGTCATCGCTGTGGAGTCAATGATCGGTGAACCAGTCCTCGGGCCTGCTTGAGGTGCTGACGAGGACAAAGGCCTAGTGGCAGGTGAACCGACTTTCAATGCTGGCTCTGCAGGAGCGGGAGCTCGCTTCGGAACAATAATTGGATCTTTACATTTTGGACACGGCAGTGTCTGACCTAGCAGATGCTCGTGCCGCACAACAATTTTGCTGGCGCAATGAGGGCAAGCGAGTCGAAAAGGATCCAAAGGGCCACCGAACCTGGGCAATGAAAAAAATTGGGTACGTCAATAATCTTATAATATCCTGGCGATGCTGCCACAAGCAAACGCGGCTTCTCTTTCGGACTGAAATTCCCTATCTTTAGTCACACTATGATACCGATTTTTCCATACATCCCAGATTTTTGCCTGTTTGCTTCTACAGTTGCGCTGGACGGGAGCTTGAGCGGCAATCTCATTGCCTTGGTTGCATTGTGTGCAATGGAGATCGTGCTTGGAATTGACAACCTGGTTTTTCTCTCTGTGTTGTCGAGCAAACTGCCAAAAGAGCAGCAAAAATCAGCAAGGCTGATCGGACTTGGCTTGGCGATGGGAATGCGAATTGGTTTGCTTGCCACTTTGTTTCTGATCATGAAAATGAAAGACCCGTTTTTCTCGTTGGATATTTTACCGCTGGGCGAAGCTGCCAAGGCATGGCTGGCGGATCGACCTGAGATTAACGGCGTTTCGATCAAGGATTTGATCTTGATTGCTGGCGGATTGTTTTTGCTCTGGAAGAGTGTCAAGGAGATACATCATTTGGTTGATGGACATCAGTCATCGCAATCAACGAAAGCACCGCCAAGCTATGCATCAGTACTTATTCAAGTGATGGTGCTGGATATTGTGTTTTCGTTGGATTCTGTAATCACCGCTGTAGGAATGGCAGACCAGTTGTGGGTGATGGTTACTGCGGTCATTGTTTCCGTCATAGTCATGATGTTGTTCTCAACCAAAGTGGCTGTCTTTGTCGAACAGAATCCAACTGTGAAAATGCTTGCCGTTGCATTTTTGGTTATGATCGGGGCGATGTTGGTCGCAGATGGTTGCGGAACACCCGTGAGTAAAGGCTATGTCTATTTCGCGATGCTGTTTGCATTGGGTGTCGAGCTTTTGAACTTGCGAGCACGCGACAAAAGTGAGGAAGTCACATATTAAGTGCGTCGATTTAATTGTTCTTGGTGCGGGATTGGCAGGGTCGGCCATCGCTTGGCAGGCACATTGGCGAGGCTGGTCCGTAGCGCTAATTGATCGGCTCGACTCTAAGAGTTCATCGAGGATTGCTGCTGGGTTGGTTACTCCGGTGACTGGATCGCGAGCCGCTGCGAGTTGGCGATGGAGGGAGTTCTATCCAGCAGCCAATCTTTTTTATCGTCACGTTGAGCAAGCATCGGGATCATCGTTTTGGCACGTCGAGCCAGCACTGCGTGTTTTTCGTAGCGAGGCAGAACGGGAATTGTTTAAGGGCAAGTGGATCGAGCTCGGCCATAATACCGATCCTAATTCGATTCGTGCCGAATTTTTTTCAGAACCAGATTTGTTCGGTTTAAATGCGCCATTCGGGTTATGTTGTTTTGGACCCGCCGCCAGACTGGATACGGTCGCTTACCTTTCCGAAACACAAAGACATTTTGAAAGTCTCAATGCATTTCATAAATGCAACCTTGATTGCGATAGTGGTATCGAGTTTGAGTCTTCGAGTAGCGGATATCCGGTTGCGATTTCCAGCCTGCAATTGGCAGGTAAACGCGTCGTGTTTTGCCAAGGCATAGCGGCGGGAGAAAACCGATACTTTAAAGACTTGCCGTTGCACCCAGCGCGGGGCGATATCCTGGTGGTACAAAGCCAGGTTGTTCGTTGCAAGCGAGTAATCCATCACGATGCTTGGGCGGTTCCTGTTGGTGACCAACGCTTCCTAGTCGGCGCGACCTATGACCGCGTCGCAATAAGTGAACCAATTGAAAACAGCTACGAAAAAACGAATCGATTTCGCGATGAACTTATGCGGCGGTGGGAGTCGATGACAACGGGAACTTTCCAAAGCGGCCAACACGTGGTTTTGGAGCAGCGTTGGTCCGTTCGTCCGGCGAGTTACGATCGCCATCCCCTGATGGGGCCTCACGATGTGTATCGCAGTGCATTCTGTCTGAATGGGTTGGGGTCAAAAGGGACGCTTATGGCACCCCGATTGGCCGAAATGGCAATAGATTCAATGGAGGGGAGCAGCATTGATCCTACTCTGAATTGGTCGCGTCGAAAGTAGATCATGCACTTCACGGTAGAGGCACAATCGATTGCGAAGCGTTATTTGACGGAGGGCTCGCTTGCAATAGACGCGACCTGTGGAAACGGATTTGATACGTTGTTTCTTGCGGGGCAAGTAGGAAGCGAAGGTATGGTGTATGGCTTAGATATCCAAGCGAGAGCCATTGAAACATCGCGAAAAAAACTGCATGAAGCAAATTTATTGCCTCAGTGCCGATTGGTGGTTGGCTCCCATTCGCATTTGATATCTATCGTCGAGCCAGTGCATGTTGGCAGAATATCGGTCGTCATGTTCAATTTGGGATATCTGCCACTCGGGGATAAATCCATTGTGACGAAGCCCGAGACAACGGTGACTGCTCTCGAGCAATCGGTCGAATTGGTCAGGCCGGGCGGACTAGTCAGCATCTTGGCTTATCCTGGTCACGCAGGTGGTCTGGAAGAAGCGAATTGTATTGCGAATTGGATCGGACGGTGTGAATTGAATTTTCACGCGGAAAAGTTTCAGGACTCGAACAACGGTAACAGTCCGATCCTGTGGGCGTTGACCAAAGAGAGTTTAAAACCAGAACGCGCTCTATCTAAATTAACCGCATGATACTATATGCGTTCGCTTCCTACAGCGCATGACGGTTCTAACTCATGCTCGATGTGTATTGGGCTCAGTTCGGTCATTGGAGTGACCCATTGCTTCGTCGGTAGGTCGGCCACTTCATTGTCCAAAAAAGTCCCCATCCAGCGGTCCCAAACATTGAAAAAAGCACCGTAGTTAAATCGCATATTGGTGTGATGGTTGTCATGATGCGTGACATTGTTGAACCCCTTGAACATCCAGTGTCGCGACAACCACCTAGGGATCACCTCGTGCCCGGTGTGTCCTGCGATGTTGATCATGGAATCATAAGATAGATAGGCGAGCAAGACGATTGGCTTGAGAGGCACGAAAACCACGATCAACATGAGACAAGCGAACTGCAAAATCGCTTCCAAGGGTTGGAATGCGAAGATTGCCCAGGGTGTAGGGCTGACCGATTTGTGATGACCAGCATGGAAATATCGGAACACCGGTCTCCAATGCATGAAACGATGCGACCAATAAAATAGCGTGTCATGAATAACGAGGCAAAGGAAAAAACTTATCGGCAAGTAATAGAGCGGGTATGCAAAAGTATCCCAATAGATACTTGTCATCCCAGCCTTGTACATCTCAAAGAGCGCCGTGCACATGATTGAGAAAATCAGTATGGCTTGCAATGACATTCTTATCTCTCGACGAATGTCACTTTGTTTTGGTCGACGGCTCTGTATTTGCCGATTCGCCTTTTCTGCGTTGGTATGGATGAAATAGGTGTAATAGGAATGCCCACAGGGCACCAGATACCCCAAAATGAGAATAAAGAAAAAAATGGCGGTGAACTCGGTAAAGAGTTGCACAAAAAATTCGAACGGAGGCATGGAACTGTATCTGACGTTTTTTGTTTGAATTGAGGCTGTTGATCGTCTGCGGTTTCTCCATGAGACAGACGCATTGTAGACATTATTGGAGCGGTTGGTGGCATTAAACCTTGCAAGTTACCAGTAAAGGCAGAAATGATTTCCGACGAGACTATTCATCCGAGTCTGATGCTACGGACGCGGTAATCAGCACAGATTCCACGTGCGTGAGATCCCGCATAGGGTTAAAGACCAAAGTCGATCCAGTGCGCTATTATTTTAGCTTGTAGTATTGACTGACTATCTTTTATGAGTTATTATTTTAGCGCATTAACTTATTCGGAGGTCTTCAAATGGTTGATCCAAGCACGCTGTCGCGACGAGAGCGACAGATCATGGACATTCTTTTTGCACGAGGCGAGGCGACGGTCCGGCAAATTCAGGAGTCATTGGAGGATCCTCCAACGGTCATGGCGGTCAGACGCATGCTGCACATCTTGGAAGAAAAAGGGCATCTCAAAAGGCACCAGGATGGTCGCGAAGTGGTCTATAGCCCCCGTGAATCTCGCAAGATCGCTGGCTCGAACGCCCTGAAACATGTGCTCGATACGTTTTTTAGTGGGGCTATCGATGATGCACTCGCAGCTCATTTTGCGAGAAAGGAAGAGGTCTCACCCGAACAATTGGCGAGGCTTCAAGAGTTGATTGCTCAAGCCAAAATGCATAAGAACCAATCACCAAAAAAGTAGCGATTCCGACTAATTTATCTGAACACTTCTTGCACTAGGAACGACATACCCATGATGAATCTATCTTTCATGAATCTCGTCAATGTCACCATACTAGGAACGAGCGCCACAGGTTTTTTGTGCTTATCGCTTTTGGATGCATCCACCAAGAGCCTGCTACTGCTAGTGCTTTCGACAATTGTTTGTTTGATGTTGGTCCGTGCGTCTGCTGCGACTCGACATTGGGTATGGGCAAGCACCATGATCGGCTTATTCCTGATGCCTGCGTTTGCACTGTTTTTGCCGGAGTGGCGAGTACTTCCAAATTGGCTATCGCTGGAAAGTCGAATCGAACATCAGTTAATCCTAAACAAACCCATCGCAATCAGCC
>JAYVBW010000362.1:0-1921 GCA_043750255.1 Pirellula sp. | reverse complement strand
ACCCATTACTTCGCCAAACCCGGCGTAGAAGAATTGACGCGGGACGATTATCTTGCGTCTGCATTGCCTTATGGCTATCGATGCGAGGAGGTCCGTTCGTTCTTTTATAACGTTGTTAATGGAGACAACGGGAGGGACTGGACAACCGATTGGATCATCGACGATCCCAAATTCTACGTGGCAAAGAACTCACGTTTTGTCAAAAAGTAGCCATAGTTCACTCTGCTTAAAACTTGTGACGCCCAGGAACCTAAGTTGCTGGCTGTGAACTTGCGGGTTCAGAAGCAGGAATAGTAACTGTCTTTCGGCCGACTTTTCTTCGAGTGGGACGAACGACTTCAAGTGCAATGCAGTAGTCTAAATTTGGTCGAAAAATGGTTAGTAGAGCCAGTGGGATAAACCAAGCCATATACAGGCCGCCACCAAATCCATGCCAAAACTGCGTGGCCGCCATAATCGCGGAAGAGCAGCTCAATAGAGTGGCAAGATTCTTTTGAGCTGGCCAAACGACAAAAGACAGGCTTAGTAGCACAAAGACAACGATGATTGGAATTCGCATAACGGGATACCAGCCCAATCCCCAGATACCATCCATTCCGTTCATGGCAACCGGTTTTAGCCCAAACATATAGCTGAGGTCCTGGAACAAGTTATTCGGGTGCAGAAAAATCATGGTAATGACCAGAGCGGTAATCGAAACAGCAAAGCCGCCCGCAAATCGCCGAATCCCGCGTTGCCAATAAAAGCTGCACCAAAGCGGTAGTAGTGAGAAGGGATAGTAGACCACTCCAGCCGCGCAACCAAGGAAAAGCCCTGCTACGAATGGTTGCCGGTACATTAGAACGGCAAGCAACAATAGCGCGCTTGGAACAACATGGTCAACCCGCCCTGTCATATGTGCTGTATATGGAAGGAGCAGGTAGAATGTAGCGGCCCCAACACCCGTCTTGAAATTGCCGAAATGCCAATATCCAATTGCCAGGATACAAAAAACGAGAGTCAAATTCGCTCCAATGGCGAGCACCCTTGCCAAACTAAGTGGAAAACTACCGCGAGCAACTTCTGGAATCTCTACTCCGTTTGAGGAAAATTGAGGTGTGGTTGAAATCTGCGGCAATGCACTTAATAGCACATATCCGGGCCCAATCTCTGGACTGCTTCGACGCTGTTCGACTGGACTACTTGTCGCGACGTTTACCATCAAATAAACAAGAAGAGAAGTCCCCAGAAACAGCATGCCACCACTGCTCAGGTTCGGATCCAAGAGTGGTCTGCGAACGATGGTTGTATCCAAAAGCATTCGGATCACGGCCAAACCCGCGCAGATCAAAAGCCAAACGAAACCCCAATAAAGAAGCTTTTCAGGAGGCCAGGAAGCATCAATGAGAATCGGGGCCTTTGATTCTACGTTGATTGCGGGCACAGCGTTTAGTCCACTCTGAAGTAAAGCAACTTCCGGGGTTGCGATTCGAAAGGCTTTTTGTCGGCCCTCATAGACCAACATCATTCCGGGCGTAAATGCGAGCACTAGCAAAATATCTAGATTTCGAAGGGACCAAAACCTGTGAAACATCAGGAAAAGGCCGACAACCAAGAGCGTGGACAAGAATACCCAGGTTGGGGGCTCAAGCCGGACGTAGTGAAAAAGAAACTGGCTCATGGGAAGCGGGAACGCGATGGCTCAGCGGTATAAACAAGACTTCTTGTTCAAAACGTGGAACGTAATGTTTTTTCCGTAAAAGTACAAGGGTGCGGTACTAGTTTCACGAGTCAGCAAATTTAGGGACTGTTTCAGACGCTTTCGTACAGGTACGCTACTGTTTAATCCATGACACGACCCAACCGATGAGCAACAATGAAAGCCCTGGTAAAAGCAAAAAGAGACGTTGGACTCGAACTTCAAGACGTTCCGTTTCCGAAA
>JAYVBW010000361.1:0-2974 GCA_043750255.1 Pirellula sp. | reverse complement strand
CTTGGAATTGATGTACAGGACAATATGAGTAGCTATTATCACACTCCACTGCGGGATATCTTCGTCGGGGTCATGTGCGCAATGGGCATCTTTTTGTTTTGCTATCACGGGTACGATACATTCGAAAATTGGACCGGCAATTTCGCATGTGCTTCTGCAATTGGCGTGGCGTTTTGCCCACTAGAGGTCAACAGTGATCCCCTGCATCAGTCTACCCTCATCGGTTATATTCACACCGTCAGTGGAGGCGTCTTCTTTTTGACCTTGGCCATTTATTCTCTCTACCATTTTCCGAGAGGCCACTTTGGTCTGCGTTTAGAGACTCGCAACGAGCAGCGAGACGCGATCTATTTTGCGTCGGGTGTCACGATATTAGGATGCATGTTCGTCATGGGCATTCATCTTTTTTTGCTTCCCGAATCCGTGAAAGCCTTCTTGAATCGCTGGAATTCTGTGTTCTGGTTGGAGTGGATTGCGGTGTGGGCGTTTGCGGCAGCATGGCTGGTGAAAGGCGACGCTCTGTTGTCCGATTCGAAAAGCGGAAATGTCGAATCTGATGAGAACTAGCGAAACAGGATTCGTCAACCAATAAAAAAGCCAGCGACAAATTGGAATGCACAACAATCGTATGCCCACTGCCGTAAATACAATAAACCGCAAATGCATCTACATTGCGTATGCATACAACAACAGTTACGTATGTGAGTTGTCAACGGATCTCGCGTTAGCCGATGGACGGTTGACATAGAGGCAAAAAAAAACGACCTCACGATCGAAGTCGAAGGGCTTCACAGTTCCTGCATCAGCGGGATCAACTCTCGGGCGACAAAAGGGAAGGTCACGAAAAGTGTGGCAAGCACAATTCCGGGAACGGCAAAGATGATTTGAATGCCGTAGCCGTCAAGCCATCTGCCAAACCATCCTTGCATTCCAAAAACCAGAATATAGATCAAGCCAGAAATGACGGGTGAAATAGCAAATGGAAGATCGATCAAGGCTATGAGTAGCCCTTTTCCCCGAAAGGTAAACTTGGCAATCGCCCAAGACGCCATCACTCCGAAAACCAAATTCAATGGCACTGCAATCCCTGCTGCTAAGCAAGTCATATAGATGGCTCGAATCGCATTGCGATCGCGGAATGCATTCAAATAGACTGGTATGCCTTTGCGAAAAGCTTCCCAAAAGATCACACCCAGGGGTAGCACCAGCATTAGCAATACGAAGCTACCGGATAGCGAGATCACGAGCGCACGAACCCACCAGGGGTCTTTGCTTTCGCATCGCATCGCTTTGTTTGACATGGATTTATGCCCCCCTGTCAGGCGGCCGGACCACCATTGGATAGCTTGGACGAACAAAAGAATCATCAACGTGGCAACTAGCATGACAACCGCTATCGCTGCGGCGCCTGGCACATCCGAATCATCCAGTTTGCTTATGATCAACAACGATGTAATTTCTGTTTTCATTGGAATGTTTCCTGCAATGAAAATGACGCTTCCGTACTCGCCAAGGGCGCGAGCGAATGCAAGCGTAAACCCGGTTAGCAACGACGGCAAAAGCGATGGAACAATGATGCGGCAAAATGTTTGCCATCGGCTGGCTCCTAAGCTAGCCGAGGCTTGTTCTGCCTTTCCGTCCAATTCCTCTAGGGCTGGTTGCAGTGTTCGGACGACAAATGGGAGACCGATGAAAGTTAATGCGATCAAAATGCCGAGTGGCGAGATCGCTGTTCTGATACCGTAGGGGAGCAAGTGCCTGCCGATCAGTCCGGTTGGAGCATAGATGGCCATCAAGGCAATCCCGGAAACAGCCGTCGGCATCGCAAAGGGCAAGTCAATAATCGCATCCAAGATTGGTCGTCCAACGAATCGGTAACGAACGATCGCCCAAGCGATGAGTGCACCGAAAACCGTGTTGATCAATGCCGCCAGCAAGGATGCGCCAAACGTAAGTCGGTATGCAGCCATCACTCTCGGTGAAGTAATTGTTGCGTAGAACTCGCTACGCTCCATGGTTCCGGCCTTAAGAAACAGTGCCGACAGCGGAATCAAAACCACCAGCGAAAGGTAGAGCAATGTATATCCCATCGTCAATCCAAAGCCTGGCAGTGTGGCATTCTTCTTTTTTTTGAGCATTCTTAAAACCGCAATCCGTGCGAGTTGTGAATAAGCCTTTACATGTTTACCCGGCGCAGCCGCTTAAAGCGAAGCAGGACGCCAGCCGCTACGCAAGCCAAGGATTAGCGATTGCTGGATTGGTAGATTTGGTCGAACACGCCCGTGCGATCTTTGAAATGAATCTCGTGAGCTTCGTCCCAACCCGAGACAACATCCGAAAGCTCAAACAGACTTAGTTTGGCAAAGCACGCTGCTTGCACGGGCAAGCGAGGATCGCTAGAACGCGGACGATAGTAATGTTTGGCGGCTAGCCGCTGGCCCTCGGGTGCCTACCTAATGTCGTCGATCCCTCTGTGAATCGCGATGGGGCTGACAAAGTCGAATCCGGATTCGGTAAGGCTGGCGAGGAGAGGGAAGCCATTGTTGGGTCTGAAACAGGCTTGCGTTCCGTCATGGAACGAGTCCATATTGTGGCACCGTCGGACATGCCAGTCCTGATTCTCGGCGAAACGGGCACTGGAAAAGAAGTAGCTGCTCGCGCAATACATTACCGCTCGCCGCGAGCGGCGAAACCGTTCATACGAGTCAATTGCGGTGCCATACCTTCGGAGCTCATCGATTCGCAACTCTTCGGTCACGAACGCGGCAGCTTCACGGGCGCCTCGGACCTTCGAAAAGGCTGGTTTGAGCGAGCGGATGGCGGCACGCTATTTTTGGATGAGATTGGGGAGCTACCGCTCGCAGCCCAGGTTCGACTACTCCGCGTTTTGCAAGATCACCAAATTGAGCGAGTCGGCGGCCAGGAATGCATGACTGTCGATGTTCGAATCGTTGCTGCCACTCATCGCGATTTG
>JAYVBW010000360.1:0-3512 GCA_043750255.1 Pirellula sp. | reverse complement strand
TGCGGCTCTCGAAAAAAAGGTCGGTGACCGCATCAAAATATTTGGTACCAATTACCGTGACCTGGAACTGGAATGTGAAATCGTCGGCACTTTCCCGCTCGGACGTTACGATAACAATTCGTGCATCAATCGCGACTACTTAAACGCATCACTCGATGCATACAAAGCGATTAAAGGCAAACCGCATCCACTTGCGAACAAGACCATGAATTTGGTCTGGATCAAGGTTCCCAACAAAGAGTCGTTTGCGAAAGTGAGCGGCCAAATAGACAATTCCCCAATGTTCGCTTCGCCGCCAGTCAAAATCGAGACCGCATCATCAGGCGTCGCCAATTTTTTGGCTGCCTACAAAGACTTGCTCACCATCCTTCGCTGGGTGCTCGCTCCATCGATCATCGCAACTCTGGCAGTAGTGATTTCGAATGCGATTAGTATCAGCGTTCGTGAACGTCGCAAGGAGATGGCAGTCCTCAAAGTGATTGGCTTTCAACCCAATCAGATCATGTTTTTAGTGTTGGGGGAGGCGATCCTTTTGGGCGTAGTTGCCGGTTCGATTAGCTCGATCGGAACCTACTTTTTTGTGAACCGCGTATTGGGCGGTATTCCATTTCCTATCGCGTTTTTTTCAAATTTCCCGGTTTTGGACGGCGCGCTTTGGTGGGGTGCTGCCATTGGATTTGCTACCTCCTTTGCGGGCAGCATATTGCCAGCCCTTTCGACCCGATCTATTAAAGTGGTCGATGTATTTTCGAAGGTTGCTTAGCATTTTCGTTTTTCAATTGACGCCCTTGAGTATTGCCAATGATTAAATACCTAGACCTAGAATATGCGTGGGTTCTCATACCTATTTCCTTCGCTTCCTTTGGAATTATGTTGCTTGTGGTGTATTTTGCTCGCATTCCAATCGGATACAACATTCGCAACTTGATCGTGCGTTATCGGACGACGCTGTTGACTGCGGTCGCCTTTACGATGGTGATCGGCGTTCTGACATTTCTAATGGGATTCATCAACGGTCTAAAGAAACTGACGCAATCGAGTGGCAACCCCGAGAACGTGATCGTCCTTTCCCAAGGGGCGACGGATGAGGGGATCAGTAATTTGCCATTTGAAAATATGGGAGACATTGCTCAACAAGAGGGAGTGGCCCGCTTTAACGACGAACCCCTTTGCAGCAGAGAAGTCTACCTCGTTCTCAGTTTACCCAAAGCAGAACCTCGGCCCAATAGCCCTAGCCGCAGGTTATTGCAGATGCGAGGACTGTACGATCCACTTGCTTCCGCCAAAGTGCATAATTTTGAGTTGCTACCTGGCGGTAGCTGGTTTTCGGACGCAGGTGTTCGCCCTTCGGAGGATCCCAACAAACAACCGCTTGTCGAAGTGGTTCTGGGAGAAGGGATCGCACGAGAGCTCGGTTCTGATCGGTCCGAAGCGAGTCGTCTTAATGCAAAAAACCCCGATGGGCTTGAGGTTGGAGACACGATCCAATTGGATAGTAGAGAGTTGCTTGTAACTGGAATCATGAAAACAGAGGGAACGACCTTTGATTCCGAGGTGTGGGCAAAGCAGAGTGTCATCGGGCCGCTCCTAGGCAAAACCAACTATACAACATTGGTTCTTCGAGCCACGAGCAAAGAGGAAGCACAGAAGCTTGAGGATTTCTTTAGTGGCAAAGACACGAACAATAAATACGAAAAGTCACAGGTCAATGCACTCACGGAAACCAACTATTTCAAAGCGCTCGGGCAGACCAATTTGCAGTTGTTGATTGGGACTATGGTTGTTGCTGCGGTTATGGCGTTTGGTGGTGTGATGGGTGTTATGAATACGATGTTTGCAGCGATCAGCCAACGGGTACGCGATATTGGAATGCTCCGTCTGCTCGGTTTTAGCCGCTGGCGAATCTTGGTCAGCTTCTTGGTCGAATCGCTATTAATCGCCTTGCTAGGCGGGCTGGTTGGCTGCTTGATCGGATACATGTTCAATGGGTTCCGAGTGACAAGTATCGTCAGCAGTGGCAACGGTCCGGCTGGAAAAGCGGTTGTATTTCGCGTTGTTGTGGACTGGGGAGTGTTGGGCATCGGCTTGATGCTAAGCATGATGATGGGCTTGGTTGGCGGACTTATCCCAGCCCTCTCCGCCATGCGATTCAAACCGCTTGAGTCTCTACGCGGTTAATGTGGTCGATCGCTCCGCGATCGTTCTATACCAATCAAAACCATATTGCAAAAACGATCGCGGAGCGATCGTCCACATTAGTCGCCACACCCTCCTACTCCCCGACCACTCGGATTTGAATCGGAAGCGTGGTCGGATTGCCATCGACTTTGGCTCGCAGATGAAACAACCGCGATTGCAGCGGGACCCACGGCGCCGCAGTTATGAACACCTCACGTACGGATTGTCCGGCAGGTATCAGCAAGCCGCTGAGGCCGATGTTGTCGACGTAGCAACCATGAGGCAGATTGCGGCCGCTGTCGTCGCCGCCAAAGGAAATGTCACTCGTGTTTTCCCCCCGCTCGATGACGAGATTCGCTGAAATGGTTTGCCCGGGTCTTATTACGAGTTCCGATATTGCGGGTGCATCCGAGCCATGATTTTTTGCAACCACCTTTAACTGCATCGCAGGCTTATCGCTCACTTTTACCAACAACTGGAGCGTTTCACCGTCAGTGATCTTTCGATTACCCAACATGCAGTGGCTTGAGATTTGAATGGTAAATTCCTTCGCTGCCTCAGCAAGATTCGCGGGCAAGTGTAATGAACCGGTCGCTCGAGATTGTCCTGCTTGGATAGCGAATGGCTGCGTCAAAAGAATCCCTTCGGGGACGCCAGTTACGGTGATTTCAATATTGCCATCGCATCCATCGAAGCGATTCACGGCTACATCAAATTCGGTTCCCACGCCTGGTCGCAACGTGATCTCCTTTTGTTCTGCTCGCAGGTTGTATCGCGGATTTGGGCTGCGAAGAATGAGTTTGTATTTGTAGTTTTCTCCTGACTGTCCACGTGCATCGCGGACGCGAATCAAGTAGCGGCCGTCCAGCTTGGCAGTAAAAGTGATTTGACTATCTTTGCCAGACTGGCGAGATGCCTCATCATCGTTGGTGTAGTAAATCGGGAAAACGGGTAATCCGTTTGGAATTGCGCGTTCACCATCACTCAGCTCACGAACAATCCATGCTGGCTCGTTGAGCGCATGCGTTGTTGCTGTCGTATCGAAATAGGTAAAACGACTACCCACACCCGGATAGACTTTGAAGCCAGAATCTGGGCCGCGAGGATAAAGCCATAACTTCACTACCTCCCCGCCTGCATACAGTAGTTCGTTCAGTTCCATGTCTTCCCATCGGTGCAAACGGAAATCGTCTGGGTTGTTGGAGTCCTTGCCACGGAAAGTAAAATACGTTTCACGGATCGCTTGGAGTCGAGTTCGGACAATGGGATCCCCTTTTTGCCCGAGGATATCAATTACGCTATCCATTGGCGAACCGCTCCGACTCGCATCGATT
>JAYVBW010000359.1:0-2354 GCA_043750255.1 Pirellula sp. | reverse complement strand
ATGCTGGCAACCGGTGGTTCTGTAGTTCTGATGAGTTCTGCGGCAGCTTCCATCGGATTGTCAAATCACGAAGCTATTGCAGCCTGCAAAGCGGGCGTTGAGGGCTTAGTTCGATCCGCTGCAATGACCTATGCAGCCAAGCAAGTGCGGGTCAATGCTGTCGCCCCTGGACTCGTGCAAACGCCACTCACTGCGAAAATCTGGGGAAATCCAAGGTCTGCTGAAGTTTCGCTCTCGATGCATCCTGTTGGGCGATTCGGACAACCGTCCGATATTGCGAGTGCAATTCTTTGGCTTGCATCGCCTGAACAGTCTTGGGTGACAGGCCAAACGATTGGAGTGGATGGTGGACTGGGCAAGCTAAAAGGAGTGGGGCAGACAGCTACTTCCAAAACCGGACATCACGTCGCGGACGCAGAGACTCGTCTGAATTCTCCGGCAAATAGGACGAATCCAATGACTTAGTATTGGCTATCTTGTTCGTATCATTGGATGATTCTAAAGCCACTCTGTTGGTCTGCGATTTATCCACAACAAGTCGTTGCGACAAGTCAGATATCTGAATAGAAACTCCACCACTAATGATTGCCGACATCGATTGGTTGGGCATCCGATGTGTGGCGGCTACGGATTCCAGTTCAATTGGAGTTACAGGTAGTCGCGGTTGTCCTTCCGGATTGTCGAGAGCCAAAAAAGGCTTCCCGTTTCCGCTTTGAATTTCATGCCGAACTATCTCCAATGCAATTGCCAAGTCAAAGATATGTCGCAATCGACCGTAGACAGGGTAGTCTAGTTGCAATCTGTCAAAATTGATTGTGAATTTCTTGGCAAAAGTATCTGCGGCGAAATCCGGTGAATTCGTCGCGACTCGCTCCCCTAACGCATTCATCATCTGAGCTTCACTAAGCACTTGGACATTCGACGATGCGAAATGGTAAATGTGACGATCGGGATCCATCGGGATTTTATGATCCGTTACCGAAAACCACCATCGAACCATGCCTGCATCGGTACTGTTACCCGAAACGGTAAAAATTTCTTTTTCCTTCCAATAGGATTTCATTGGGGTCGGGCAGGGCTCTAAGCCAAGCCCCAATCGTTTCATGTGTGCATCAGCAATCAACAGCGCATAACCGGTAGGCGAATCTTGATTCAGCCCGATCACCTTAGCGTGTTGTTTGCCAAGCTTTTGACGCCATTGTTCCGTCCATCGCTCGGGTTGACGTTGTATGGAACGCATCGAAGACGAGCTTCGAGCCATTTCATAAGCGGCCGTCAATCGCGTTGGGTCTGGATCGATTGAGCAACCGAATTCTCCTTTGTTTCTTAAAACGTGCGGGGCGACACCGAGCAAGTCCTCTAGCAAAACCGGTGGCAAACCTGTTTCCGGATTCAATAACTCTCTCGACGCACTAGCCATGAGATTGCCGGCCGGACCGCCCAAATACCACTCTTGCGAATCTTGGTCGAACGCCAAGTAATCAATCCGATAGAGTCCACCCAGCAATTCCATCGAAATATTCGCTCGCAATCTCTTCGTGGATCGCGAGAGTTCGGCGACTTGTTCATCCAATTGATGCAATGAAATCCACCGCAGGGAAGTCTCCTGTTGCCACTCGCCCAAATCTTCGAGCCGAATGCTTGCAGGATTCATGGCTTTGTTTTGATCGCGAGGCAGTTTGAGGGATGTCAGCACGGTCTTGTTCGGATCCAAACGTTCAATCAAGCCCCGGGGATCGATTCGCACACCTTGACGGTATGGAATTGCAGATGCAGTGCCACCATTGACTGCCCATTCTGCGTCAATCACGTTTTCGATCAAATCGATCAGTGCGGTGTAATCTGCAATCGACGCGCCACCGTTGGGATGTTGTTCGTTGCCGTTCTGATGCAGTTGGCTCAGCCATTCCAGTCGCTGCTGACGAGGAAGCGTTCGGAGTTCCGAAACCGCAGTCTTGGTATTCCCCGCGAGCACAGAATCTTTAACGCGTTTCAAACTCTCTGAATCGTACCTAATAGGTGAATCGGCGTTGGCGAATCGATATCCGTCGGCTAGCCCATGTGATAAAACAACAGCTAGGACAGCAATTAGGAACCGCATGATTGATCCTCCATGGATAAATGGATACCATCTAAATTTCTGTGGGCGGTGAATCGAGGAATTTCCAAGTGTATCGTTAATCGCACGCTCACGCGATTCTTCCCACTCCAAAATTGTTAAAACCGATGACACTTTTTACGGAACGCCGCCAAATTGACACAGCCGACAAAAGTCAAAGTAGTAGGCACATTCCATGTGCCGTCCACCTAGAATTCCATTAAATGCTGACGAGCGGACGGCACGGCGGAGCGTG
>JAYVBW010000358.1:0-1906 GCA_043750255.1 Pirellula sp. | reverse complement strand
CCTATTCTCAGATGAGTCAAGGCTCAGATCGCCGTGCCGCTATTTCACGTATCGCGTCAGGCAAAACTTCGCATTCCAGTTCAAACACGCGGCGCTGGAGCGATTCAGCGGAATCGGTGGTTAACACTTCACAAGTCCGCTGCATGATTATGGGACCGTGATCGTACTCATTGTCGACGAAATGCACGGTACAACCGGAAACTTTCACTCCAAAATCGATGGCCGCTTGATGCACTTTTAGCCCATACATTCCTTTGCCCGAAAACGAAGGAATCAGCGAAGGGTGAATATTGATAACCTTGTTCTCAAAGTCCGACGGAATCAAAACATGTTGGAGATATCCTCCCATTACAACTAACCGAGCTCCAGCCTTACGAATTGGACCAAAAACGTTTTCGGAATGCTGTTCGGCAGTTTGCGACTTCTTTTTGGGAACAACCACCGTGGGAATCGATGCCGCCTCCGCAAATTTCAGCCCGCCGGCCTCCATTTTGGAACTGACCACCAAACGAAAATCCACACTAAGAGTTCCGCTATCTCGCAGTTGAATAAGATTTCTAAGCGTAGTACCACTTCCAGAAATCAAAACGGCAACGGGTAACGGTCCCTTCCTAGAGTCCATTACTTCCTGCTTTTTTTTGCTTCGTTTTGCAATTCCAACAAGAACTCATTGAAGCTTCCTTGATCGCTTCCATCCGATAGTTTGACGGCTTGTATTTGAGCTTGAATGGCAGGCTCCAAATCTCCAATTCCCGAGTAAAGCCGACCGATGGTATCGAACAAATTGGCCTTGGTTGCGCCTTTCACTAGAGGTAGTGCTTTTTCGACAGCGGCAATGGAGATACGAATAATTTTCTTGCTTTGAAGTTTATTTTCGACGTAGTTCTCGTACGCAGACCAAGCGACATCTTGAATGAAGAGCGGTTCGTCAGCGCAGCTCGCAAAAAGCTCTTCATAGGATTTCGTAAGGTCCTTTACATCAGCGTTAGCGCGGATCTGCAAATCGATCTTGGATTTATAGAGTCCAAATT
The DNA here is from genome assembly GCA_043750255.1 of Pirellula sp. GTDB lineage: Bacteria > Planctomycetota > Planctomycetia > Pirellulales > Pirellulaceae > JBKCUI01. The sequence goes on along the minus strand of JAYVBW010000358.1, from coordinate 875 downwards.
GAATACGGCGGTCGGATATCTTAGTTATGTAGCCGTCGATCGCAGCAACCGCTTCCGCAAATTTCTTGTTTCTTGCTAGACCGCCAACCGTCTTTTGGATTTCTTCGATAAGCTTCTGTTCGGCGGCGTATTTTTCGCGATCCCACTTGTCCTCAAGAACGGATCCGAGAATTTCATCCATTTCCATCGGATGCCCAATCCATTCAATTTTTGCATCTTTTCCAACAATAAACGCACAAGGAATGCCGTCCTGGTTTGCTGCTAGCATGTAGTCAATATCGCTCGAACCATCCGGATCCGTTGTCAAACAATACGCCTTCGTTACTTCGCGGATTGTTTTTTTCTTGCCGGACTCGTCTGTTAGCTCGTTTTCCAGAAAGTCTTTCACGACGTCCAATGGTTCGCTACTGATACTTACGATTTGGAGTCCTTTGTCTGCGTAGGTTGACTGCAACTGGGCCAAATGTGGCATGCTCTGCACACACGGCCCGCAGGTCGTTGCCCAAAACTCGACTACATAGACTTTACCGGATTTGAAATCAGTAACCTTCGGAAATTTTCCATCGCCGTTTTGGACCCAGTGCTCTATGTTCAGCTTGGGTGCGACTGAGCCGACGACAAGCTTATCTGCAGCAACTGCAATGGTTGGGTGACTAAAAAAAGAGAGCCCGATGGGAACCATCAATGCTACGGGTGTAACTGCGATGATCAACGAACGTAACAAGGACATTGCAACAACTCCGAAATGAAAACGCATAGTTAGGCCGAACGCCTGTTTAGGCGACCGGCAGGTTCGAATGTACCAAAGTAGCAGGCACATTCCATGTGCCGTAGCTTGCGGCGGACGGCACATGGAATGTGCCTGCTACCTTCTG
>JAYVBW010000357.1:0-1760 GCA_043750255.1 Pirellula sp. | reverse complement strand
CGTTGTCCATGCATTGACGAGCGGGTGGACTATCGAAGCGGCGTTGCTGGGCGACACATCGTGAATCGCGGTGGCTAGCCCAGAGAGTGGGCTCAAACTTAAATCGGCTCGTTCGCTCACGATTTCAAAACAAGGTTGCCGATTGGAGCAGCCGTATCGGTGTCCGAATTGATCGAATGAAAGACCGAACTGAGTTGGACCTGCGATGCTCTCGATGTGTCCGGTGAGCATGTGGACTCGAAGATCGCAACCGGTTAAGTCCAGCGTTTCAGCAGATGCTTTTCCAAACGGAAGGCTTGCTTTGATCTTGCCGCCGCGAAGCCCACTGGCAATGTACAGCCAGCCGTCAGCAGCGATGACAGGATGGTTGGCACGAAGCTGTGGATTTCCAGTAGAAAAGCCTTCGAGCCAAACTTCGGTTGAATCGGAACGCAAATCGCTATCGGTATCACGCAGCATTAGCAGTTGTGCTTGCGCGGTGACGAGTGCACCGTTCTGCCACGGCTGAACACCTGTTGCAAAAAGGAGTTTGTCGGCAAACACCGTCGACGACTCAAAGAAGCCATCGTCATCCTTATCTTCCAATACAACGATTCGGCTTAACGGCAGATTGCCTTCGGTTGGGTAGTCTCCCATCTCAACGACCCACAAGCGTCCCTGTGCATCAATCTGCATGGAGACTGGGTCGACGATTTGAGGTTCTGCGGCGACGAGTTCCACTCGAAAGCCAGCTTCGGTCTCGAGCCATTTGAGGCTTTCAAAGGGGCTTACTGGAGATTGAGGTTTAGATGGATTGCTGGCCGCAGGTGCAGGGGGGGCGGCAGCGTTTGCAAAACAGCTTGCTAAGCACGTTAAGAAGACGGCGGCAAGGAGCCGTGACCACATGCCGACGAGGACCCATGAAAACTGCATTAGCAGGAGCCTGTAGAAAAAATGTGAGGTAGGACTTCGGTGCAACACGTTGTTGAATTTCGCCGAAAAGGAACTTGCAAAACAATAACCCGCTAAATTTTGATGAAGATGCGTTTGCGGTATAGCCAAAGCAGAATCAGCCACATCACTCCAAGCGTGATAGTGCCTAAAACCAATGGCTTCAACACTTGTGGGTCTTCCAATTGAAACCACTCTGCCAAGAAAACGTAAAAATTTTTGAGGAAGTAACCAAAGTGTCGTTCGATAGCGAGGTGGATGGGTTCTTTCAGGGCCCCGCTCATTACGTAAGCAGCGATTGAGTTGGCTCCGATGACCACAAACGGAAATCCCCAACGCTTGTAACCACCAATATCGCATACCACATTCAGCAATGAGAGCCATACAAAGCACAAACCGCCACTCCAAAGAACCCAAGTCGGCGTCCAGATACGCTTCACAATAGGGCAAAGACCTAATTTGTCGACCGCCAAGGCGAGGGAAATGCAAAGTGCCGCTGCCGTCCATAGCCACAATTGCCTGCGCCCAACGGTGGTATTTAACTGGAGCAATTTGCCTGCGATCAAACCGAATAGCATTGTTCCAAGAGTGGGAATGAAACTGAGCATGCAGTAACCGCCACCAGAGTACTCGAAAGGTTTTTCGCGTGGAAACAGATTCATCCACCATCGATCCACTGCAGATGCTAGGTTGGAGTTTTTATTAAAGTGCGATGCGATCCCTTCGTAGTGCTCTGTCCAGTTCTGCGGTACTCCGTATTTTTCATAGAAAAATTCCGCACCCGGTGCAGGGTAACAAACGAATGCCAGCCAATACCCTACCAGTATCAC
>JAYVBW010000356.1:0-2070 GCA_043750255.1 Pirellula sp. | reverse complement strand
CTCGTGGACTGCTGCGCTGTGCTTGGCTTCAACTATGGCGTGCTTGGCTTCAACCATGGCGCTCTTGAACCTTTTCAACACATGCCTACCATGCAACGCTGGAGAAATCGGCGTCCCGCTTTCCGATCCCAAGTTTGCGATCGATGTATTTGCACATCGAGCGGCGAAACAGACACAGGGTAGTTTTGATGTCTACACGTTGACTGGAGGCTGTCGTATTTATCAAGGTTCATTTTCAGCAACTTGCGAAAAAGCGCACATCTGGGTTGACCGCTCACTAAGCGATTCCAACACCAATGAGCAACCTAAGAAGATAATCCTTCAAACACTAGGCAACTGCGAGGTCCGCTGGTCGGACGAACAGCGAATTCACGATGAGCAGTGGATGGGACGCTTATTTAGCAACTTCGACGTCGGGTTCCATGTAGATTTATGGGACCAAGCAAAGGGACAAGCGCCGGATCTAGATTGGACTACTCGCGATTCCGTAACCAGTGCCGTTGCATGGACCTCAGCCGATGATGCGATGCACACGCGGTTAGCTGCACAGATTGCTAACCAATCCCAGAACACTCCCGCCGAGAACTTACCCCGACCGGGTATTCAGACTCCGCCGAGGGGTGGAATCGAAATTCCGAATGGCTCATTGGGACAAAGCATGCAAATCGGCAACTCTCAGCTCGGGGGTACTGTGCTGGACGCCGGTTCGGGAGAAACCATTCAAGCGTATCAACTGCCAGCCCCAGTGGATCGGGGGCCTGCACCGGTGCTTGGACCTGTCGCACTGTCCTCACCGACCTCGTCTCCTAATACACAGCGGATTGGAGCTCGGACATTTGCGGTCACTGGTCGTGGCGGGATCGAGCCCGAATTGAAAACTAAAAATCGGCCCGATCGAGGTGATTCCGTCGTCACGATTTCACGCGGAATGCGACTTATGTTTGGGGGCGCGTCAGTGCAGACTAGTTCGGGACCTATGGATCTGGGAACGGTTCTTATCGAAGCGGATCGTGCTGTCATCTGGACCGCCGACCTGTCACGCCTCATGTCTCAAAAGATCGACGATTTACCTGTTGAGGTCTACATCGAAGGGAATGTAGTTTTCCAACAGGGTCAACGCAAAATTTACGCCGATCGCATGTACTACAACGTGCAAGCGGAGTATGGCATGATCCTCGGTGCAGAAGTCCTAACCCCTGCTCCGCAATACGAAGGGATCGTGCGTCTCAAAGCTGATGTAGTCCAGCAGCGGTCTCGCGAAAACTTTCTAGCCTACTCCGCAGCCTTGACCAGCAGCCGACTTGGCGTCCCTCGCTATTGGTTGCAATCGGACCGGATCGAATTGAGCGATCACAGCAACGAGACCAGCAGCACATTATTTGGACTCCCATTTGCTGGCAAAGCTGGCGCACAGACAGGCATGCAAGCCAAAGCACGACACAACTTCGTATATCTCGAAGGCATCCCGATCCTTTACTGGCCAATTCTCAATACGAACATTGATACATCCAGTTTCTATGTGAGTGACTTAACGTATAAAAACGATTCGATTTTCGGAAATCAAGTCCATGTCGGCTTTGATGCATACCAGATTTTAGGCTTACAAGGACTCGACGGAACAAGCTGGAAATTCTCGACGGACTACTTGAGCAAACGAGGGTTCGCGGCCGGTACCAATTTTAATTACAACGTTCCAAATCTACTGTTCGGTCCAGCCAAAGGTTTTGTTGATATTTGGGGACTCAATGATAGAGGACTCGATACCCTGGGATCAGACCGGAGAAATCTGCTACCCGAGCGAAATCTTCGTGGAAAACTGCTTTTTCAACACAAGCAAACCCTTTCGCCGGATGCCGAACTTTGGGCTGAGGTCGGCTTGATTAGTGACAGAAATTTCCTAGAGCAATATTATGAGCGGGATTGGGACACGCATAAGGACTATTCTACGGCCCTTCGATTAAGACACTACTATGATCAACAGATGTTCGACCTTTCAGGGCAAGTGCGACTCAATCCGTTCTTTACCGAAACGCAATGGTTACCTCGGCTAGACCACTATTGGCTCGGCCA
>JAYVBW010000355.1:0-3110 GCA_043750255.1 Pirellula sp. | reverse complement strand
CCTATGCCTCAAAAAATCCCGGGGTTTGGGGCTGGCCCCAAGTACAAATTCGCTCCTACCCAAAACACAAAAAGGAATTCAAAAAGTTACCATTTTTTGAATCGGCACTTGCCAAAGATTAAGACCGTCGCTGACCCTTCTGACCCTTCAAGTCCAGACTCATTGGTCAAAATTAAGACTGGCGGTGATAATTTCAGGCCTTACCACTTCTAGTAGTTCAATCGCTGGTTCGTGATCGCAGTGAATCAACGCAGTCCGTCCGTAAGTAATCGTGCCGGGTTCGACGGCAAAGTACTTTGAAAGAACCGGACCGCACTCGACTCGCAGTAGATCGAAAAGCTCGATCTCGCGCAGAACATCGTGTTCGATCAGGACTCGCCCCAGCGGCTTGCGCTGGCCGAGGATTTCATCGCGAGGTTTGTCCGACAAATATTTTGTATAGAGCCGAACAATGCCATATTGTACGACGCGCTGCGACACATGAGTTTTGAGTAGAATTTCCCGCCGATAGTGCCCGTCGACAACATCCGATCGAAGCACTTCTACATCGACGCTGTCCGCATGATGGGACTCGACCGTTACCGTCATGTGATTGGAATGATCGAGCAGTTTGCGGTATACGCTCGGTACGGCTTGGCTTTCGACTTGTTCAAATCGACCGAGCAAGCTCGATTCTCGATAATAGATGCTTATTAGCTCACTAGCTGTTACGCACTTATCATAGCATTGCGAGAGCTGAAAATCGTCGGAGGGAGTCTGCATACGATGGTTCTGTTATGAATGAGCAGCTTCAACGGATGCACCCACAAGTGCTGCGGGCGTTTTCATTGCGATGCTGTGCGTGACCACGACCGGTTCGTGTGAGTGCATTCCCTTGATATCGGCCTCGCTCAAAACGGTATCGATCATGTAGTGAAACAATCGCTTTAAAGGCTCAGGCTCAATCGCCATCGCGATTTCGACAGCTCGCTCGCGGTGCCTATCTATCAGCTTTTCTGCTTGTTCGAAAACGCGGGCCTTTGAGAATAACTCACGCGCTACCGCCACTCTTGCAGAATCCGTGAGGCCTGATTCCATCGTCATCACGGTCAGAAGTCGATTTGCATCCTCAGGTGTTAGGGATTGCAGTGCCAATGCGAGTAACACGGTCGGCCTGCCACCTAGAATATCGCTGGCAGCCGACAGTTTGTTGTGATCATCTCCATGCCAATCCTGCAGATCATTGATTATCTGGAAGGCAACGCCGATGTTTCTTGCAAACTGTTTAATCGGTTCAGCGTAAGCGGCAGCGTCACCTGCAAGTCGTACTCCTGTATAAAGCGCTGCTTCAAAGGCCGGGGACGTCTTCAATGCATAAATTTTCAATGCATCGAGAGGCGTTAATCTTTTGTTCGTACCGTCGCGCCAAAGCAATTCGGCCCCTTGACCCTCGGCCAAACGCATGTGTGCAGATGACAAGCAATTGAGGATTTCTGCGGCAGCCGACGCTCCGATGGATTCGATCTCTCGACCGATCAAGCGATAGCCCATTCCGATCATGTAGTCCCCGACGTTGATCGCTGTAGAAAGACCAAACTGATGGTGCATTGAAGGAACACCGTAGCGGAACGCATCTCCATCCTCAATATCATCGTGAACCAGCGAAGCCTTGTGGAAGCACTCGATGCTAAGTGCCGCACTTTGTACACCTCGCGAAAAGCTCGCTACGACTTTGTCCCCCCCCGGACCCGTCGCTTTTCCACCCGACAAAGCATCAAACGCGGCCAACGTAATGAAGGGTCTCGAATACTTGCCACCTCGTGCCAGGAAGTTCGTAGCCAATGCCTCTGTGGATGCGATCGGGTCGAGTTCCTCAAGCGGATTTTCAGACTCGATGTTGATTTGAGCCTGGCTTCGCTGCCGGCCCACGATTGCATCAAGCTGAGGCTGGGAAAACAAATCGCTCGCACCACGCATCAAGTGGACGTATGATCGAGTCTTTTGTTCCACGACTGGTTTCTGGACCATAATCATGTCCCGAACCCAGGCTTCGTCGACGCTCGTGTTTCGGCAATCGCTCGATAGCAACGGAACTGCCATGCACGGGATGCCCGCCAGTAAAATCTTGTCGATGGCTTTTTCCAACACGTTCAAGCATGCTACGCCAACGATGGAGTCAACGTATCCGCTCACGATGATTTTCAGTACGACAGGAGAGCCCTCAGCCACGAGTACTTTGTAACCCATTTCTTCGGCTTTGGTTCGGAAGTCTGCAATACTGCATGCTCCGCACTTTTTGCAGTCCATACCGAACTCGTCGTAATCGGCAGGGCATCCCTCAGCGTGCTTTAAGCAGTGGGGAAGCAGGAAGAGCCGTCGGCTTGGAGGCGTGGCTGCCACCGCGTCGCGAAAAAACTCGGTACTGATCATCACCATGATCCAACCCACATAGCCTTCAGACAAGCCAGCCTCCTCCAGAGTTCGGCGTGAAATGACCTCAAGCTCATCTTTGGTGGGGGGCATTTCCTTGTTCATTCGTGCCGCTACTTCTCGGCATTTGTCTCGCAACTGTTCCCGCAAAAGTGGCGTTTCTGGAACAAGTTTCAGGTGACTGGTTTTACGTCGTGTCTTTTTTTCCGATTTCTCGGGTGCGTTGAGTGTTTGGGTGGCTTGCATCGAAGCAGGTGGGGTTAACGTTGACAAAACTCAAGTCCTTTGTTCAGGGCACCCAGTGAAAACACCAGTGGATACATTTTTTCGTGATACCAAAGCCGAGCGAAATAAAATCCGATCGGCTGACTGACGAGGTGGTGCTCTTGCTGGATGCCATCGCACAACCAATTCACACCTCTCATTATAGAGTCGGCACAGTCATTTGTGCCACCGCCGCAAAGGATTCCTTCCAATGCAACGCTCGTTTCCTCGATTGTACTTGAGGCGGAACCAAAAAGTCGATCCGAACCAGGGTAGCGGCTGTTATTACCACCTCCCCAGCCCCCATCGGTGTTTTGACTCGCCAACAAAAATGCTAAGCCACGTTGAAACGCAGGGTCGGCAGTTCGTTCGCATTGGCTATAACACAATAAAACACGTCCGGTTCCGTAAATTGGGTTATCTTCTTCCTCCCGGTC
>JAYVBW010000354.1:0-14060 GCA_043750255.1 Pirellula sp. | reverse complement strand
AATCCCAGGGGAGGATCAATCCGCCCTGATGACTTATCCACCGATCAGACGTTTTTGAAAATGGCCCTCATTGATCGTGGGTCGTTCAATTCTTCCCTTATGGTTGTACGTCAGCCGCATGTTGTCTAAACCCATCAGCGAGAGGATTGATGCGTGGATGTCATGCACGTGCATCTTGTCTTCAACGGCGTACAGTCCTAACTCGTCAGTCGCGCCGATTGTCTGGCCACCCTTGACTCCCCCGCCAGCCATCCATATCGAGAAGCCTGTGGGATTGTGATCTCGACCGTCCCCCTTTTCGCTCATCGGCGTTCTACCAAACTCACCACCCCAGATCACCAAGGTTTCCTCTAACAATCCGCGTTGTTTCAAATCTCTTAACAGTCCTGCGACAGGCTTGTCCATCGAATGGCAGAGACTCGCGTGGTTTTTTTCGATCCCTGAATGCGAATCCCACTTGCTGCCTGTACCGTTATACAGTTGAACGAAGCGAACACCGCGCTCGACCAAGCGACGCGCGAGCAAGCAGTTCCGTCCAAAGGTTTCGGTTTCTTTCCGGTCGAGACCATACATCTCTTCCGTGGTCGCTGTTTCTTTGGAAAGATCCAAAGCCTCGGGAGCTTGTGCCTGCATTCGGAACGCCAGCTCATAACTGCGAATTCGCGCGTCAAGTTCTGTCTGCTGCGGATGCGTCAATGCATACGATTGATTGAACTGCTTGAGCAAGGCGAGTTTGGATTCCAAACGACTTCCTGTTTGGCCCTCAGGAAAATGTAAATTCGGTATGGGCTCTGCATCGGTCCCGTTAATGCGCACACCTTGGTGGGACGCGGGCATGAAACCGCTTCCCCAATTGCGAGGACCATTCACTGGGCGTCCAGCGCTATCGCACATAACGACAAATGAGGGCAGGTTCTCGTTGGCGGATCCAAGCCCGTAATGAATCCAAGCGCCCAAGGATGGTCGACCAGCGACGTTGATACAAGTATTCATCTGGCAAACACCGCCTGCATGATTGATTCCATTCGTCCAGCACGATCGAATCACTGCGATATCGTCCATGCAACTGCCAATATTGGGTATCCAATCAGAAGCCATCAATCCGCTCTCGCCGTACTGGGTCCATCGGCGCGGAGATGCAAGCAGCGGTGCACCCTTTTCTCCCATTGCGGTGATGGGTTCGCGAAAACTACTTGGCAACGGCTTTCCGGCAAGCTTGTTAAGCAACGGCTTGGGGTCCAACAAATCCAAATGGCTTGGCCCACCTTCCATAAACAGCCATATCACGCTTTTTGCACGCGGACGGTGATGCGTTTCTGCCGACGCATCGCCCGCTAGCATCCAATTTAGGGCGACAGACCCAAGACCCATACCGCTATGTTGTAGCCAAGCCCTGCGCGATGTGTTCGATGTTGGTTCGATTGCGGACGACATGTCACTCCAGGTATAGAAATTGGTTGGAATTGAACAGGATATGACAAAAGTCGGCTAACTTTTTCGAATCGATAGCCTGAGCATCTTCTCGTAATCCAAAGTTCACGAACTGACGCGCATTGTCTAGTTCCGCTTCGTTCGGCTCGGTACCCCAAGTCCAACGAAACGCATTGCGCAGCGTTTGCTCAGGCTCCGTTTGCTCTGCCAAGAGTCTATGCGACAATTTATCGGCATGACCCAAAGCATACTTGCCATTCAACAAAAGCAACGATTGAATCGGTGTCGTTGTGGTGTCGCGAACGGAGACGCTTTGCAGTCCATTTGCGATGTCAAAGCCATGAAGAAAGGTGTCGTTCTGATTGCGCAAGCTCTTTACATACAACGACCGACGCGACTTATCCTCGCTACCACTCGGCCCTCCCACTTCGGTTGACAGCTCACCACTCGCGGACAATATAGCATCGCGGATTTGTTCGGCCTGAAGTCGACGAACGCGAGTACGCCAAAGGAGCCGTTCCGACGGATCCAATGCTTGATAGCGAGTTGCCTCAGGATGTCGTGCCGATTGTTGCCAAGTTGCGGATAGGAGGATTTGCTTGTGAAGCTTCTTAAAACCCCATCCCTGCTCAATAAAATTTGCCGTGAGCCAGTCGAGCAGTTCTGGGTGCGTAGGTGAATCCCCCAAATGACCAAAGTCGTTAGAGGTCGATACGATGCCTTGGCCGAAGTGCTGTTGCCAGATTCGATTAACGATTACACGCGTCGTGAGCGGATTGCGAGGATCCCCAATCCATTGGGCCAGCGCCGTACGTCGCCCTGTCGAAACCTCCTGCACAGGCATGTCGGATGCGGTTGGCAATCCGAGTTCGGACGACAACACCTCTAGGAATCCAGGACGTATGCTTTGTCGACGAGAATCATCGGGATTCACCGTTGGCGAAATCAATCCCGAAAAGTCACTGACGGTCATGACATCGAGAAGCGGCTTTGGCTTGAGATGATCCAAGGTCGCGAGTTCCTTCAACAGTGCTTCATGCTTGGCAGTCTCCTCCTTTTTCATTTCCTTGTAGGGGCCGCCACCTTCTTCTAAATACTGTCGAGATACCAAATATGCCATTTGTTCTTGCCACGACGTACGCTCTTTCGTTGGCATGTGGAAGCAGGCTTGAATGTCCAATGGAAACTTATCGACGGTCGATTTCCACTTGCGTTTCTCGTACGGTTCCAGCAGCTCAGCGATTTGTTGACGGATGGATTGTGTCGCCTTTTCCCAAACCGCAAGTTTTTCCTGATACACTTGTTTCTCGGCAACGGTTGCCGCGACCGAGTCGTCACGCCAACAAACCGGCTCAAAGAAAGCCCGCAGCTTGAAATAGTCTTTCTGTGGGATCGGATCGAATTTATGCTGATGGCACCGAGCGCACGCGACACTCATTCCCAAGAATACGTCCCCGGCGACATCGGTCATCTCGTTCATGATATCGTTCCATTGGCCGCGAGCGTCACGTTGATTGTATTCGTAGATGCCCAACCGTAAGAATCCTGCGGCAATCAGTCCGTCTGGATTTCCATCTGCTGTTTCATCCCCTGCCAATTGATCCAAAACGAAACGTGGGTAAGGAAGATCGCTATTGAATGCTTTGACCACGTAGTCGCGATATCGCCACAAATGAGGACGATACGCATCCTGGTTCCAGCCATCCGATTCGCTATACCGAACCAAGTCGAGCCAAAAACGAGCCCAGTGCTCTCCGTACCGTTCATCCATCAAGAGACTATCCACGATTGCTTCAAAAGCGGATGGAGAATCATCCTTCAGGAACGTATCGACTTCAGTTGGTGAAGGAGGCAGTCCGATCAAATCAAAGTACAAGCGTCGAATCAAAGTCATTTTGTCTGCCACCGGAGCTGGCTGCATCTCATGATTCTCTAAAGCCTTCCAGACAAAACGATCGACAGCGGTTTTCGACCATGTGTCTTGAGGTTCGAAAGGAGGTTCCGCATTCTTAACAGGAAGAAACGCCCACCACTCACGATCCGTATCAGTGATGTTCCCTTCCGATTCGCGTAGTCTTTTTGCGGTTTCCGGCCATATCGCGCCACCTTCGACCCAACGTTCGAAATGTACGATTGTTTTGTCGGGCAATTTACTGGTTGGGGGCATTTCGAGACTTCGATGATGAAGTGCATCGATTAACAAACTTGCTTCAGGATTCCCCGCGACCAAAGCCGGTCCGCTATCGCCACCTTGCAGGACTACGGCGCGTGTATCGAGTCGAAGGCCACCTTCCTGCTTTGATTCTCCATGGCATTTAAGGCATTGGCTAATGAGTACAGGTCGGATCTCCCGTTCGAATTGAGCAGCACGCTCCGCATGACGAGCATCCTCGGCAGTAGCACTGGCGGACGCCAAGAGTACTAATGCGAACGGAAGGAGGGGGATTTTTTGGGTGGGAATTGGCATTTGCTTGTGATCCTCAGAAACCAATTCTAACCAGAACCATTCGTTCCCGCCAATACTTATAGGTCACTTGCGGTGTTTCGGGTTCGCTTTGTTACAGCAAGGATGGTATTGTAACTGGATGTGATGGCAATAAAGTATTCCTTGGGTGATAATGGATCTGGATCCTCCTAAAACAAGGGAACTGTCATGTCATCCGCCGCAAAAACCAAATTGACTGTTGCAGAATATCTCGCATTCGAACGTGCGTCCGAATCCAAGCACGAATTCTTCGATGGCGAACTCTTTGCAATGACCGGCGGAACACCTGCACACAGCTTGATTGCTTCCAATTTTATCCGTGAAGCAGGGAATGCTCTCAAGGATCGCCCATGCGTAGTCTATACGAGCGATTTGCGAATTAAGGTGAATGCAACTGGACTCTATACGTACCCAGACGTGACGATCGTTTGCGGCGAACAGAAATTCGATGATGATCAAAGCGATACGCTCATCAATCCAACGATTGTCGTCGAAGTGCTTTCGAAATCGACCGCGTCGTACGATCGCGGACCAAAATCGAAACACTTTCGAAAGATCGATTCGCTCCAAGCACTGATCTTAATCGAGCAAGACAGCCCGGCGGTGGAAGTATACCGTAGGCAAACCGATGGCAACTGGATTTTATCTGAGGCTACCGAACTCACCGATTCCATTGCAATCCTACCGATCGGAATTTTTATTCCGCTCGCCGAAATCTATCGCAATGTGACATTTCCTGAGCCAGGTCCGTCAGGCGAAACGGGACTCTACACCATACAGTGATCGAGGATCGCTGGTCCCGTTGCCAAGTAACCGGTGTAAAATGTGCCGAACTGGCCGAAGCGTGCGCTCGCCGAATCGAATCGCATCGTGTACACGATATCTTTCAAGAACTGCGGATTGCGGGCCCAGAGTGTGACTCCCCATTCCCAGTCGTCTAGTCCGACCGATGCTGTTACCAATTGCGTAACACGACCGGCAAAGGCCATACCACTTTGCGCGTGCTCGGCCATCATTTCGGTTCTCGCCGAAAAAGGTTCGAGAAACCAATTGGCTCCAACGTTCCGAACTTTGTTCATCGGATAGAAACACATGGCTGGCCAGTTTGGAAACTCAGGAGCCAGCCGTTGGGCATGCATCATTGGCAATCGCTTTTCATACGACGCCACTTTGGCTTGGTAGGTTGGCGAATGCGGATCTTCGCCGGTTCGTATGAGTTTTGCTGCGTACTGTTCTTTGCTTGGCAAGTATTCGCTGATCTCAGACATCGAAACAAAAGAATAGACTGGTTCAATAGCGGCACCCAACGTCGAGCTCATAATTCGCTGATGCACTCGATCGATCCGCAACGGATCTGGATCCATCATGATGGTCGCGAAATCGGCTTTGTGTCCGCTAACGATGAACGACTGAATCCGCTCCGGGCGAGCCGTCGAGTGGGGTGTGATCGCCGCTGAAAAATCGGCCTTGGCTTCGTGCACGGCTGCTTTACCCATACTCGACAGCACTTCTCGTTTCCAGCGATAGAAGTAATGACCGCAATGCAACCCTTGGATTGGAGTGATCGAAGGTACTGGTAAATTGGCTGCGGAACTGTGGGGATGACTCATAAAAACGGTGATCGATTGTTTGGGTTTACGTAGGACGGTCTAGCCGACTATCCTGCGACGTTGAATAGCAAATAGTATCAATGGATTGTAACATGCGAAGTTCAGGTTGCGAATCGCCGCTGGCAGTTCGGTTGCGAGCGTTCGCAGCATCACGAAAACGGGCGAAGCATTGCAAGGAAAATACACAGTATCCGAAGGAACCGTCGTCGACGCAACCGGGCACAAGATCCGTGACAACAAATTAGAGTTTCGGATCGAGGCGACAATCGATGGTCGCAAGATTCGAGCAGCATCGCTGTCGCTTCGCCAGTTGGAATCATGATTGTCCATCCATGTGAATTAGACCAATTGCCGTACAATGCTGGCCAATAGATCCCGAGCTTGTGGCTCGCTCATCGCGCTCGGGTCGTAGTGCATGCCAATTCCGAGCCGGTTGGCATAAGTGACCACAGCAAAGGACGCGCACAGGTAGGGCCGCAGTGGAGCCGCGAAATCGAAATGTTCCAGCGCCAATTCACCGAGCAATAGTCTACCTTCGCCGTCATGCGGCAGTGGTGTATGACGCAATATCGGACCGAGATTGGTAAGGATGCTAGAGATCGTACACTGTTCGCGTCGCACGGCCTTGGCAATTCCACCGGGCAACCTGCGTTGGCAGTGCAATGAAAAGATAAAAGTCAACCCTAACCTATTCTCTTTAATGATCTGCATTTGATCGTGAATCGATTGCGTCAATCGTTTAGGGTCATCACTGTCCGATCCGCATCGATCTACAAAAATCGAGCTGACAATATTTGTGGCTGGCGTGCTGCCGTCCGCTTGACTCCGGAGACTCATCGGGATCATTATCCTAAGGCAACGATTCCGATCATAAACCCCGTTTTGACGTTGCCATTTGCCGATCCCCAACAACAAACTCTGCAACAGCAAATCATTTACGGTAACGCCTTGATTTTTGCTGGACTGTGCTAGACGAGTAGTGTCCTGGCTGGGTAAATAGTGCATCAGGATGGCAGGGTATTGAGATGGAACCGTTTCGCTCGGCGCTCGTGCAGCGAATGGAATCAGCGGAGTCGGTTTATTTCTGAGAAAGTCGCGTACGCCGTGCAGGCCGAGGATTTGCTTTCGCGACATGCACAAAAACTTCCAGAATGTCAGCCCAAACTTGCCCCGTAGACGCAACCTCTGTTCGTCTAGTTTTGGAAACGATATAGCGGTAGGGGCCACGCCGATTTCAAGTGCATAAGCGATCAGCCAATCGTGGATGAAACTGAGAGCTCCCAAACCGTCGCAAACGGCGTGATGCACTTGAAAGACGACTTCGGTTTTCTCGCCGGATGTGACAAATCGAACGCGAAGTCCAATCTCTTTCGTCAAATCTAAAAACGAGCACATGGGAAAATCATCGCCCGTCGTTCGCTCGACAGATTCAAAATGGGGAATTTGGTTTTCTGCCGCCACCCATTCCGCTCGTCCCCAATTTTGTTTGCGAATGACCGAGATGAGCAGTGGGTGTCGAGGCAACACGGCTAGCATTGCGGTTCGAGCGACCGTTTCATTCAATAGGCCGGAAAATCGAAGACGAAAGAAAACCATCCACGGATAGGACGGGCAATCCTCGGCGAGCAGCAGTTGCTCCATCACGGTTAATTTCAATGGCCAAATCATTGGCGAGCGGTTTCCGTGTGTTGTGTCTGCTGTGTTTGATTCGCCAGGAACAGGTCCAACGTTTCGCGGCAACTATATTGAAAGCAAAACCCGAATTCGGATGTTAAACGATCAGACCGAATAACCCATGGGTAGCGGCAAAAATACAAAAAACCGGACGGGAATTCGTGAAACGAAAGCCTCAAACACCAAGCCACCGTCGTCGCATAGCGAGCCAACCAAAACGGCAACGAAATCACTCGTCGTTGCGTCGCCATTGCAATTTCAGAAATGGTCAACCAATCGTTCGGCCCCACATTGAATGCTCCGCGCCCGTTGCGATTTAGGATTGTGAAGATCGCAGCCGTTACATCGTCCTCATGGACAAATTGCATCGCCGTGTCACTGCCATCCAATCGAACGAGGATTGGCATCCCAAAAATAAACCTTCGCAAATAATTGTCCATATTGGGACCGACAATGACCGCCGGCCGAGTCCAACTCACCGTCACCGATGGCTGCTCGATGGCAAACTGTGAGACAACTTTCTCGACCTCGGCTTTGTCTGCCGAGTAACGAAATTCTGGTCTGCCGCGTACTGGCCAATCTTCTGGGATGGGGATTGCATTGTCCGGCCAGGCACCAAAGGCGGTGGCGCTGGAAACCAGATGGCAGCGAGCCGGTTGGACATCAGCCACCGCCGACAGGAGATTGCGGCAGCCGTCCACATTGATGGAACGCATCAAACCGTCGTCGTACAAAGGTTGAAACACAAAGGCAGCGTGAATGACAGTGTCGGGCGAGAAAGCTCGCAAGGCGACTCTCAGGTCCGGGCTGCGAATATCGGCTAGTACAAACACATCCGTGGCAGCGGTGGTAGGCGGTTTGATATCTAGTCCCAGAATCTGAACTCCAGGAAATTCTCTCCGCGCGTATTCAACCAACTTGGTTCCCAAGTAGCCCGAACTGCCGGTGATGGCGATCCTTTTCAACATGGATGAAGTTGGCGTTCTAGAACAATCCCTGCCGCGTACCGCATAAAACGCCTGCCGCGTACCGCACAAAGCAGATGTTGAGGCGAATGAGCAACCCGAAAAACTTGTTCTAGTATAATCGATGGGTTTGTGTCAATTCTTTAAGCACGATTATTGTGGAGTCCAAAACATGTCGTCAAAACTGGGATGTGCCCTTGTAACGGGTGCAAGCAGCGGAATCGGTGCCGATTTCGCTAGTGAATTGGCCCATCGCGGTTACGACCTTATTCTCTCTGCGCGCCGTCAAGATCGACTAGAGGAATTGAAAGAAGAGCTTACGACCCGCTTTTCGATTCACGTCGAAGTGCTTGTAGAGGATCTCGGCAATCCGGCCGGTGCGCAACAACTTTTCGACCAGATCCGCGTCCTTTCTTTGCCAGTCAAGTTGCTAGTTAATAACGCAGGCTTGGGACGTTTTGGAGCCTTCAACTCGCAGACGCTGTTAGAAATTCAAGAGATGATTCAAGTGAACCTCACGTCGCTGACCACATTAACGCGACTTTTTGCCGATCAGATGGCGCAGGCGGGTGGCGGCTACATTCTAAATGTTGCTTCGTTTTCCGCCATCCAGCCCACACCGGATTACGCCGTCTATTCGGGAACGAAAGCTTACGTCTTGGCATTTTCCCAATCGCTGAATCACGGCTTGCGAAGTCGTCATGTACGTGTTTGTGCGCTCTGTCCCGGTTTTTTTGATTCCGAATTCTTAAGTGTCGCTGGCCAGAAACTGACCTTCATGTTGCGAATCTTGATGCTGAATCGCCGGAGCGTTGCCAGGGCAGGCATCGCAGGTGTGCTGCGAGGCCGAACGCTCGTTGTCCCTGGCATCTTCTACAAAAGTCTAAACCTGCTGCTCCGGCTTGCCACTCGCGACTTCGCAACTGCGTTGGCCGACTTTGCCGTGAAGCATTGAGCGGAGCGATCGGCTATTATCTTGCAATAGCGTCATTCGTGGAAGAATTATTTACCGAAAGGCCGACGACTCAACGTTGTATAATCATGAAACATCAAACCAGCAGACGAAGATTTCTCTCCCAAGTTGGAGTGGGGGCTGCAATCGTAGCGGCCGGCGATATCGCAATGGCACAAGGGGACGTTCCGTTTGCACACGTGCCGATTGATTTCGCAAACAAGCTTGCGGATCTTCGATCGCCGTTGCTCTTCAACGATGGTAGTGTTGTCAAGTCGCAAGCGGATTGGCAAAAGCGGCGGGGCGAAATCCTAACAAACTGGCATGGAATGATGGGACCCTGGCCAGCGATCGTTGACCGTCCTAAAATGACTGTTCTGGATACAACGGTTCGCGGAGATATCACCCAACGCCGAGTTCGCGTTCAAATCGCTCCCGATCAGATTAGCGATGGCTATGTACTTATACCGAAAGGTCCAGGGCCCTTTCCCGCCGTGTTCGTGCCTTACTATGATGCGGAAACGAGTGTTGGTCTAAGCAAAAATCTGCTTCGGGACTTCGCGTGGCAACTCGCATTGCGTGGGTTTGTAGGTCTTGCAATTGGTTCACCCGGTGGCGATGCTCGCAAACCTGTATTGAGCGACCAAGCGAAATGCCAACCACTCTCCTATCTTGGTTACGTGGCAGCCAATGCGTGGAACGCGCTCGCGTCGATGCCGGAGGTGGACCCGAAACGCATTGGTATAGTGGGGCATTCGTATGGTGGAAAGTGGTCGATGTTCGGTTCCTGCTTGTGGGACCAATATGCTTGTGCGGCGTGGTCCGACCCTGGGATTGTTTTTGATGAAAAACGGGAGAGTATTAACTACCAAGAGCCTTGGTATCTCGGTTTGGACCCAACACGTACTCGCAAGCCGGGACTTGTCCGCGAGGATAGTCCTCGCACAGGTGCCTACGAGACGCTGATGGAAACAGGCCATAATTTGCACGAAATGCATGCCCTCATGGCTCCTCGACCGTTTCTTGTTTCGGGCGGCGAAGAAGATCCGCCTACGCGATGGGCGGTTCTGAATCATTCCATTGCAGTAAATCGACTGCTCGGTTTCGACGCGCGCGTTGCCATGACCAATCGCGAGAAACATACGCCAACAGACGAGTCCAACGGGCAGATCTATCGGTTCTTTGAATACTGGCTCAATCGATCGCAGTGATCGGTCACACCCATTTTTCGGATGATTTTTCAACTCAGCTCAGGAGTAGCACCATGGACCAACATGAATTCGTCGATGAGCATTTTCGTTTGGCGCGGCGATATTTTTTACAACTCGGGCTTTTCGGATTGTCGGCAACCCAGTTCGTCATGCAAGCGTTTGCAGACGATGATAATGGTGCAAAAACATTGAAAGGACCGAAACCGGATAAGGCTGGCGCGAAACGAGAACCATACTTTACGCCATCGGAAGACTTTCGAGATGTTTCGCGCGGCAAGCCGCTGCCCCATTCGTTGGCTGAGGATAAGAAACGCGAGGTCGGTCTGACCCGTGATACGTGGAAACTGGAGGTTATCTCGGATCCCGACTATCCTGCGACACTTGGCAAACAGTTGACAAAAGAAAACGGTACAGCCTTTGATTTCGACGCGCTCTTGAAGCTTGGCGAAAAGCACGCAGTTCGATTTCCAAAAGTCATGACATGTTTGAACATCGGTTGCCCGCTTGGGATGGGACTGTGGGAAGGAGTGCCGCTACGTGAAGTGATATGGCTAACTCAACCGAGCGAGAACCTTCGCCGCGTTTTTTATTATGGATATCACAACGATGATCCCAAGCAAATGTTTCGCAGTTCGCTCCCCATCGGTCGCGTACTTGAGGACCCATTCGATTTGCCGCCCGTCATTTTATGCTACAAACTAAATGGCCAGTGGCTGGATTCAGAACGCGGAGGGCCGGTGCGAATTGTCGTGCCGGACGCCTATGGATTCAAATCAATTAAATGGCTATCGCATGTCGTTTTGACAAACTTAGCACATGCAAATGATACGTATGGCGAGCAAAATAACGACGTAGATAGTTCTTTGAAAACATTTGCCGCGACGCTTTCGATTCCGAAACAAGTGAAGTGCGACGAACCGATTCCAGTTTCAGGCTATGCACAGGTCGGTATTTCCGGATTGTCCAAAGTCCAGGTCTCGATGGAATCGAATGCTGTTTCACGGCCCGTTGATGCCCCCCATTTTACCCTCGCACTATGGAGTGATGCCAAATTGCTGCCTGCCCCTACACTGTGGAGTGGCCTTAGCGAAAACAAAATGCCTGCGAGAACTCATGGCTTTGACGACAACGGAATACCAAAGAGTTGGCCAATTCGTTTCACCAATGCACATTGGGCCGCTGTACTTCCAGGTGTCTCTGCGGGCGAATACACCTTTCGTTGCCGCACGATCGATGAAAAAGGGATTGCACAACCGCTTCCACGGCCATTTCGCAAGTCGGGCCACGCTGCCATCGAGTCGATTGTCGTCACCGTGAAAGATTGACCGAATGTTGGCAGATCCTCGTCTGGGTCAAGACATCCAGCGAATAGGACCTACGCCCTGTTTTTACGGACCAGTTTACGAACTCTTCGTCCGTACTTTGGATCGACGCGAACCACTTGTAACATTCTAATTTCGAGTTGCCATCTTCCACACATGCGGCACAAAAACGATTCCTCCCACGATTGCCGAACCGATTGCCGCGATGAGAACCGCTCCCGCTGCTACATCCTTGGCTCTACCGGCGAGCGGGTGAAATTCAGGCGAGGCGAGATCCGTCAACAACTCCAATGCGGTATTCAAAGCCTCTGTCGTCCAAACGGCCATGAAGCACAAAACGAGGCAGCACCATTCCATGCTTGATATCGAAAACGCGATACCAGTCGCACAAACCAACAACATGACAATTGCATGAACCCAAGCGTTATGCTGTGTGCTCAACATGTCTCGAATGCCCCGAAAGGCATTTGCAAAGCTCATCCGCCTATTGCGCCTCGAAAGTTTTTTTGGATCCGTCACCGAATGATTAACCTGTTCAAATAAGCAATTGAGAATAAAGCAATATTTTTGCTAGGGCCGCAACGTAGACTCGAATCAGCAATATAATTGAAATTCCGTTTTTTCGTTTCATTATAGGCGGCGACCTAATTGGACATCGCCACTTCGTCATAGCATAGGCTGCTACTAGCCAATTCGCGTCGAAATGCGAAATGACCAACGAGCGAAAATATTCCGACCATCGCGAGCAAATATACGAGAAACCAAAAGGACGTATTCAGGGTGTCCGGCTGAGGACAGCCGGACCTACGTGAAACAGCCGGACCTACGTGAAACAGCCGGACCTACGTGAGACTAGAGGGGCCGAACTACCGATAGGCTTCGTAGATAATCAAACAATGTCTCGATCGAATTGACGCCTCCTCCCATACCACTTTTGTTGATGCCACCGTAAGGAACACCGTGGGGGAAAACGTTATGTGCGTTGATCCAGCTATTTCCTGCACACATACCTTCAGCGATCCGTGCGGCACGATTAAGGTCACTTGTCCAAACACTGTTAGCAAGACCATAGTCGGTGTGATTGACCATTTCGACGGCCTGCTCCTCTGAATCGAATGGACTCAAGAATGCAACCGGCCCAAAGATTTCTTCGCGGGCGGCAACGTTATCGATCGAACCAGCCAGTAAAGCAGGTTTAACATAATGGCCCTGATATCCTTCGACCTCCGCTATGCCTCCTTCGAGTACACATTCGGCTCCCTCCGCTTTTCCTTTGGCTAGGTAGTTCAAAACGCGTTGACGTTGCTTGGCACTGACGACTGGCCCCATCTGCGTATTGCTGTCCATTTGATATCCAACTTGAACGGCTTTGAGTCGATCGATACATTCACCGACGAAGCGATCGTATATTTTTTTGTGCACAAACCATCGGGTAGCATCGCAACAGACTTGGCCAGTGTGGAACGTAATGGCCCCGACCAGTTTTTGTGCGGTTTGTTCGATATCCACATCGTCGAAAACAACTGCAGCTCCTTTACCGCCCAGTTCAAGTTTGACTGGAACCAAATTGCGCCCACAAGCTTCACCTACCAAACGTCCTACTTCAGGCGAACCCGTGAACGACATGCGTTTGATTTTTACACTTGCCGCTAGGGCCGCACCAGCAACGGAGCCAAGTCCAGGAACAACATTGATTACGCCGTCGGGGATGCCAACTTCCTGAGCAAGGTGCGCCAAATAAATAGCGGACAACGGTGTATCCTCGGCGGGTTTAATTACAACCGTATTTCCGGCTGCCAACGCTGGCGAGATCCCCCAGCCAATCAACAGGAATGGAAAGTTCCACGGAAAGATGAATCCACAGGCCCCCCATGGCTGCCGGCTTGTCCATGCATCATGGCCCTTGACTGCCAATGTCGACCGCAATCTCGCATGCTGGGACAAGTCGGCAAAGTAGCGCAACGTGTCGGCGCAGTTTTGCACATCACCTTGAGCCTGAGCCTCGATCTTACCAGCATCCAACGCTTCGATTTGTCCAATGATCGCTTTGTGTTTTTCGATGCCATCTGCCAAACGATGCAGCATGGCGCTACGATCATTGGGGGCAAGGCGAGCCCATGCTTGCTTTTTGAATGCGAGATTGGCTGCGTCGATTGCGAGATCGACATCATCAGCTTGTAAAGCGACTACTTCGGCAAGAGTATCGCCGGACCCAGGATCTTTAGTAAAGAACGTCTCTCTGTTAGAAGCCTCGATCTCTTTGCCGCCGACAAAGCCTTTCTTGACTCCACTCTCGAGAAACCGCTGAACTTCGGGAAGTAACGAACGGGCAATCACAGAGGCCATAGAACTACACCTTTGACAGGAGAGGAAAGTCGAATCAAATTCTGCCTACAAAAATAACACCGAA
>JAYVBW010000353.1:0-2646 GCA_043750255.1 Pirellula sp. | reverse complement strand
ACGGCGGAAATATCGAGTGCGAGCGATCAAGGTCTCATGGAATCGTCGACCAACGAAGTGCAGATCGTAATACTCGTTGGCAAGGGAAGTTCCAAGAGCAAGGCTGCCGCCAAGCAACCGATGCCGCGAGTCCTTCCGTGACAAGAGCCATCACCAAACGAAATTCCAAGTACCAACAAAACCGCCAACGCAGGGGCATGGCACTGCTGGTCGTTGTTGTTCTGGTAATGTTAATTGCTTTAGGTGCCTATCGATTTTCGTTCTACATGGAGAGTCAGTATCGCTTGACGCGATTGCACGAGGAACAAGTGCATGCGAGACTTGCTGCAATCAGTGGAATGGAGCTGGCGGCTGCGATCGTCGAGATGCCTCCAGCTCAGCGGATGAGTGTTGGCGGATTGGTCGACAATGCAGCTATCTTTCGGGATATTGCAGTAGACGCTACTGTGACTGCTACGGAGTCCAACAGAGATCCGAATGCCTGGCGTTTTTGCTTGGTCTCGCCCCGAACTGCGGACGACGCAATCCATAGCCCGCTTTCATCCTCTCAGATTGCAGGGACCCCTTCGCTTCCTATTCGCTTCGGATTGGAGAACGAATCTGCCAAGATTCACATACCTACGTTGATTGCATGGGACCGGATGATGCCTGGACACGCTCGCACTACTTTGCTCGGCTTGCCGGGTGTTAGCGAAGCGATGGTCGATGCTTGGTTGCGCGAGTTTGGCGTTTCGGTTCGTGTCGACAAAGGTGGAGTACGAGAGCCGCATGCGTCCCGCGAAGACCTTCGGCATGCCTGGTTTGGTGGCGATCTCAATCAAAACTATCAGCTTGATCCGATAGAGATCCGTTTTGCCAGTCAACACCAAAGCCAGAATCGGGCCGCTTCACAGCAATCGATGGGTTCGTCGAATCTGGTCAGCGGATTCAAACCGCTGCAGCGGTATCTAACTTGGATTAGCGGCCATCGCAACGCGACTCGAAATGGACAGTCTAGGATCTTTTTGAATGAAACCGATCTTCAATCGCTGCATAGGCAACTGTCTTCAATTTGGTCTGCAGATTGGGCGAATTTTGTCATCGCTCTGCGTCAATTTGGACCAACAACTCCTCGACCTCAAACAACACCGCCAAGCGCTCCTGTGCCACCAGCCCCTTCGACGGGAAACCAGGGGAATACTGTTACGGTTGCGAGTTCGTCAACTGAATTAGTTCAGGATTGGACACCCGATTTTGGGAAAGCCGCAATCTTTACGTTCCGAAGTCCACTCGACCTAGTTGGGGCTGTAGTGGATCTTCCACTCTTAAGCACATCCAGCCCATCTCGTAGTCCAACAAGTCAATCATCTCCTGTAAAACGGACACTTCGCAATCCATTTTCGAGTGACTTGACAGAGGTTCGTAATTATCTTGGAAGACTGCTTGACGATGTAACAGTCGATTTGTCGCCGGTTTCGGAGGGGCGTATCGATGCTTCCGAAGCGCCGGCGGAAGTTCTGGCGGGAGTACCCGGTCTGGATTTGTCGTTAGCCCAGCAAATGATACAAAAACGATCTGGATCGACGAACGCAATGGCGACAACTCAGGAACTTGACTCAATCGCTTGGCTATTAGACGTAGTCGACCTTGCCAAACTAAAGGAACTTGAACCCTACCTTACTTGCCGCAGCGATGTTTATTCCGTACAGGCAGTCGGATACCGTGACAGTCAGAGCGCCGTTTATCGGACCACCGCGACGATTGACGCACGTGAAAGCCCAACGCAATTGCGAAATCAAAAAGTCTGGCATCCTTGGGACCGTGGTTTTCCGATTGAGCAACTGGCCGATACAAAACCATGAAGCTATTGGAACAACTATCGAATATGCGGAAACACGCAACTGGCAACACCGGTACGGGGCGCATCGCGGTAGTGCATTGGGACCGCGAGCAAATTTACTTCCTGGTGGTTTCGCTAAAATCCAAAACGGTAACGGCCAACGATGTCGGAGCGATTGCTCATGCGGAGGCTGGCAATCCGTTAATGGCCTTGGCGACGCACTTTCGGGATCGTTCGATCTCAGTTCAACGTCTAGTCGTTCTATTGTCGCGTCCCGAGCTAGATCTACCAACGCTTAATTTGCCACCTGCTGAGGACAGCGAACTTCCAAGTCTCATTGCGAGTGAAGTTGAGCAGCAACTAGGCGAGACGGATGAGCCACCGATAGTGGACTTCCACATTGTCGCCCATCCGAAAGCGGATAAAAACGTTGGCAACCAAGTCTTGGTGTTCGCGTTGCCTGCTAAAGAACTTAACACTTTGCAAAAGCAAGTAGCTGCGGCGGGATTTCGGTTGGCGGCCATCTGCTCCCGGCACCTCGCTCCACTCGGTATCCTCCGACGACAAAATATTTCGGACGAGACGTTAGCTGTATCCGTGCATCTTTACACCGGTGAAGTAGAACTGGCGGTATGCCGTGGATCTGATCCGATCCTCTTGCGAACGATTCGGTTGAGTACCGAGGAACCAGCCCGTGTTGCCGAACAAATTTGGATGGAACTGCAACGGTGCTTGACGCTATTACCGCAAGAAACTGCTGAATTGCAATTAGGGTGGTATGTGTTTGCGACGAGCGACGCAGCTCGACAAGTTGCTCAAGCGCTTGA
>JAYVBW010000352.1:0-1816 GCA_043750255.1 Pirellula sp. | reverse complement strand
TACGCTCAAGGCAATTACGAAGTGGTCTCGGCCCGCTGTGCAGAAGGGAGCGGAGAATTACTGGTCGATTCTGCACTCAAGCAACTGCGTGCTCACTTTGACTTTCAGAACCAAAAGGTGTCGAGTTCACAGCCATGATCTCAAAAACCATTCCTGCCAATACGCGACTGGAAGACATTGATCCCGCTATTGCATGGCAAACTTGGGAGCCGTCTGATGAGGAGCCATGGGATAACCGCCGTGCATCGCTGCTGCATCGCCGAGCAGGATTTGGATCTACTCAGGAAGAGCTTCGCGCCACGCTGTCCCTGAGACCAGAAGAAGTTATCGCCAACATGGTCCGCATTGAGTCAGGTAACATCTCCGAGATGGACGCGTTCGAAAGTGATTCAGCAGAACTCGCCAAGGCCGTTCTTGCGACCGCGGACGTAAAGCAGTTAGCAGCCTGGTGGCTTCATCGCATGCTGAACACGCCCACACCACTAGTAGAAAAGATGACTCTTTTTTGGCACGGTCATTTTGCAACCGGGGCCGAAAAAGTGCAGGACGCTGAACTCATGCGCTTACAGAATATGCTTCTCCGAGCTAATGCACTTGGCAATTTTCGAAGCTTGGCTCAGGCGATTGCAAAGGACCCGGCCATGCTCATCTACCTAGACAGCGTGTCTAATCGCAAAGCACACGCCAACGAAAACTTCGCCCGCGAATTGATGGAGTTATTTTGCTTAGGTGAAGGCAACTACAGCGAAGCGGATGTTCAACAGTTGGCGAAGTGTTTTACAGGCTGGGAAATACGACGAAAGCAGTTTCAGTTCAATCCTTACCAACACGATGATTCCATGAAGACTCTGCTTGGAAAATCCGACATCGAGTCCGGGGAGTCGGCAATCGATTGTGTCCTCGCAAGTCCGCAAATGCCTCGTTTTATTGTACGCAAATTGTTTCGTTTTTTTGTTTCCGAAGATGCCAATCCCTCGGACGCATTTCTACTGCCGATTGCTGACCAGTTCGTTAGGTCGAACTATTCGATTGCGATTGCCGTCAAGTTGATTCTGGGCAGCCGATTGATGCTCAGCGGATGGAGTACAGGTCGTAAAGTGCGTTCACCGATCGAACTGGCGATTGGTTGGATGCGAACGATGAAGTGCACAACAAACATGGGTTTTCTATCGGAACGATTGCGAACGATCGGACAGGCGGTTCTCTTTCCACCCAATGTCACGGGTTGGGAGGGTGGCCGTGCATGGATTAATTCGTCAACGCTTGTCGGTCGCGCAAACTTGATATACGAATTGATTCATCATGCAAACACGCGGTTCGATGGAGTAACATTGTCGGCCTTTGCAGAACGTAATCATGCCAAAGATCCTGACCAACTGGCGACTTGGTTTGCTAAACTTTTTTTCGTCGACGATTTAAGCGACACTGAACGCGAACGCCTAACGAAGTCGCTCGATTCATCGAAGCCTGATCGTTGGGCCGCACAGTCCATGGTCTACTTAACAAGTCTACCTCGAATTCATTTATCCTAAATTTTGGACCGTAGGTGCTAGCCAAATGGCATTTACTTTAGCATTAGTGAGCCGCTGGGCGCTAGCCGCGGTTGACGAAAACCGCAGCGAAAATGGAATCCGGATACCGGCGGCGAGCGCCTCGCCGCTCACAAAGTGAGTGCCCGGGGCTAGCGCCGGTTCACAAAATCGCAAATTGAGTGCCGGTAGCACAAACAACCAAGATAGGCTAATAAAATGAACCATCGCATCAATCGTCGCACATTCACCTCAGCCACTTTGCAAGGTTCTACCGCGTTGGCGAT
>JAYVBW010000351.1:0-30535 GCA_043750255.1 Pirellula sp. | reverse complement strand
TGATAGTTGGCAAGAAGACGCTAGTGGCCAGCTTCAAACTGCCGGGAAGTACTGGTAGTTTGCCTATCGACAACCAGTTCATCGACAAGATCAAAGCAGGCGAGCTAGCAACTCGTGATCTTTGGTTGTACATGCCGATCGACGTAAAGCACATCGACCAGTTCATTCCCATATTCGATATGAGTGTTGGGATCTTGTTGATGCTTGGACTTTTGACTCCACTGGCCGGTTTTGCCGCAGGAATTTTCCTGGCTTCTGTCGTCTTGACACAGTTCCCTGGAAGCCACGGTTCGCTCCCCACTTACAATCAAGCAATCGAAATGCTGGCCTGTTTCTTCCTGGCGTTTTCAGACGCTGGGCGATACGCTGGATTAGACTTTTTGCCATGGAGTTTTTGGAACCGAAACAAAAGGCTTTCGGGAACCAGCCAGAATTTAAAATCATCTAAAAGAACCATCCCAACACGATAAAACCTTTACTATCTGAGAACGATAGGAGTATCTAAAATGACCCCACTAAGTCCTGAAGAACGCACTACTGGTAAGAATAATTTTGATGAAGCTGTCGGCTTTACTCGCCGTGAGTTCATGCAAGGTGTCGTGGCTGCCGGTGCCGTTTCCGGTGGTGGATTGGGTGCAATGTATTTCGGCTATGAGAAAGTGAATAACCCGGTTCGGATCGGTGTCATTGGAACAGGAGACGAAGGAAACGTATTGATCGGTGGATGTACACCAGATTACGTACAGGTGGTCGCTATCTCAGACATTCGACCTTATAGTGTTTACCGGGCGTTCCATGGCGACTGGTCATCGCCCGCTGCGAACGCTGCGCGACCAGGATTGATCAAGCAATACAAGTACTCCAGCGAAGCCGAAGCGCGGAAAAACGTCAAGGTTTACGACGCGAGCAACGGTGGCATCGAAGCGTTACTAGACGATGACTCCATCGAAGCTGTGATTATCGCATTGCCACTCCATTTGCATGCTCCTATAGCTGTACAAGCGATGAACCGTGGCAAGCATGTATTGACCGAAAAACTGATGGCACACAACGTTGCTCAGTGCAAGGTCATGGCACGCGTGGCTGGAATGAAGAGCGACACAAAGGGAAACCCTATCCATTGTGCCACGGGTCACCAACGCCACTACAGCGTGCTCTACGACAACGCGGTTCACATGCTGAAATGGGGTATGATAGGTCAATTGCACCATATTCGTGCCCAGTGGCATCGAGGTAATTTGCCGGGAAAGGATTCATGGCTACCACCGTTGCCTGGCGAACCAGGACCCAAAGGAAAGCTAGGCAAAATCGAAGCAGAGTTGGCTAAATTCGAAAAGGATTTGGCAGCAGCGACAAGTCCCGCCGAGAAAGACTTGCTAATGAAGAAAGCTGCCCAATGGTCAGCCTGGCTTCTCGATAAAGATGTGGATGCGGCTCGATTCGGATATCTCGATAAGGAGATGTCAGGTCGTACTCGCACTGCCATGGAAGAGTTGGTCCGATGGCGAATCTTTGATCGAACTGGGGGAGGCCTAATGGCCGAACTCGGTAGCCATCAACTTGATGCGTCTACCATTTTCTGCAGCGCGTTGAGATCCGACGGAAAGAAGGCGCATCCGTTGACCGTTCATGCGGTTGGTGGTCGACACATTTTCCCGAACGATCGCGATGCAGACGACCATGTTTATTGCTCATTCGAGTTCCCTGGTCCGGACTACAGCGAATCGTTTGACAAAGGTTACGATATCCCTAAGAAGATTCCGGGATACAGCGAAGACCCAAACAAGAAAATTGTAGTTTCCTATTCGTCGATTAATGGCAATGGTTTTGGTGGCTATGGCGAAGTTGTCCTGGGCACCAAGGGAACCATGATCATCGACCAAGAAAAAGAAGTCATGCTATACGCTGGCTCGGATACTTCCGCTTCTGCGGGGGTGAAATCCACCAAGGGCGGTTATGCTCTCGATACTCAATCTAGCGGCGGTGCTGCGGCTCCGATTGCTAAAGCAGCCTCCGCAGGCGGACCTCCTAGTAAAGGTTACACCGAAGAAATCGAACACTGGGCCTATTGCATCCGAAATCCGGATCCAGCTAACCGACCAAAATGCTACCCAGAGGTCGCGATGGCCGATGCCGTCATCGCGCTGACGACCAACGTCGCTATTAAACGTGGTGCGCGTGGAGAAGCTGGTTGGATCAAATTTGATGAGGCATGGTTCAACCCCAAATCGGACGAAACACCGGACGGAAGTAGCGTGACAGAAGAAATGTCGCGACTAGAAAAATACGAGATCCACGGAAGTAAGTCAGCTACTGCTTAGGCTTGCAACGTGACTGAAGAGATTGACGATTCGATTCCTAAAAGCAAACATCCCGGCGGCATTCCTGGCCGATTGTTTGTACTGCCATTCGTTAGCATTTTGGTTGTCTTAGGGGTGCTGATGTTTGCAATAGCTGTGCGCTTTCAAACCATCATGACGCGACTAGAGGTCGTGCGATCCCAGTGGCCTATGGCCTCCCAAGAATTAGGTCAGCGTTACGATCGATTCAATGATTCTTTCGCAGCTCAGAGTGTGGCTGTAGCAATCAAAGAAGACTGGGCAGACAACAGACGAGAATTCAAAGCATCCAGTCAGTTTGATCGTCAGTCGATAGCGTCTTTCGTTATCGAGAAACAGATCAGTCAAACACTGGAAAGTTCCCAACGGAGCGAGTCCGACTTTGAATTGCCTGGCATTTCGAAGTTGATGGAAGCCGAGAATCGTCGAAAAAAGTCCCAGGAAGGGTTCCTTGGCTGGTTGACGGTTCAGGCATTGAGGCTCAAGTTGCCACCTATCTATAATCCGCTTGCAAACAACCCCTAGACAAAACGATGGATTGGAATAGCTATTTAGGTCACGAGCGACAGCGAACTTGGTTTCGCAACGCAATTCAAAACAATCGATTGGCAAGTACGTTCTTGATGGTCGGTCTTGATGGAATTGGAAAGCGGACGTTCGCCCGATTGATTGCAAAAACAATGCTGTGTACCGGAAGTGATCCGTCTGCGTTCGCTCCTTGCTGCCGCTGCGAAGCGTGTGCACAGATCGATGCCAGCACGCATCCCGATCTGATTGAGATCGCGAGGCGGCCAGATAAAACGGGCTTGATCATGGAGCAATTGGTCGGTGAGGGGGAAAAGCGAATGCGCGAGGGATTGTGCTATGAACTGCGTATGAAACCTTATTCGGGACGATGCAAGATTGCAATCGTAGACGACGCCGATACCATCGCCGAGGAAGGTGCAAATAGTTTGCTCAAGACACTTGAGGAACCACCGCCGGGTTCGCTCATCTTCTTGATTAGCACCAGCGTCCAACGGCAATTGCCGACCATACGCTCTCGATGCCAAATGGCCCGCTTCCAGCCTTTGACGGTAGACAACTTGGCACAACTTATCTTGCGACACGGGCTCGCGGACAATCACGCGGACGCGATAAGCTTAGCCGCCCAAGCTGGCGGTTCCATGTCCACGGTTGCCAACTGGACTAACGAAGAACTTAGAACGTTTCGAACCGAGCTTTTCCATCAGCTTGTTCAGCGCCCACTCGATTTTACTAAGCTCGCCAAAGCTGTTCAGGGAAACATGGAATCGGTCGGAGCGGACTCGCAACCGCGACGCGAGCGGCTCAAAATTATTTTGGATTTTGCGTTGCAGTTCTATCGTTCCGGCATGGAATCGCAACTGAATGCACAATCGGCTGATGCGAACAACTCTGTAGCGATGGCTCAATATGGGCATTTGATGTCTCTGGATTCGGATTCGTTTGTCAATGCCATCAAGCGTTGCATAGAAGCCCGTGAGCATCTCGACCGAATGGTCAGTCCAGCGTCGCTGATCGAAGCCTGGGCAGCAGACCTAGCTGTCATTTCGCAGGCGTAGGACAGACTGGTCGACTTACGAGATCGACTTTACGCAAGAGGGACGCCGCGAGGCGCAGCTATTTAGTTACCCTAGGGGATCGACAGCGTTCTTGAAGAACGTGGACTGATCGCTCCGCGACCATTGCAAATCCGACCGCAACGCGATCGACTGCTATTTGGCTAGTTTTCTCAGTACTTCTATGCCGCGGTCCAAAGTAGCGTCGGGTGCGGCGAACGAAATGCGAAAATGCGTGTCGCGTTGAGAAAAAATGTTGCCTGGGATAATCAACAACTCGTGCTCGACCGCACGACGTACGAAATCGGTCGCCGTCCCTGAAGGTACTTTGGGGAAGACATAGAAAGCACCGCCAGGTTCCGTGAACTCGTAATAATCTTTCAAGCCCTCAACTATGCGATCGCGCTTTCCAGCATAGTCCCGGTAGTGTTGGCTCATGTCGTGGTCCATCGCTGCAAGTGCACCCCACTGCATCGGAGTCGGTGCGCAAACGAATGAGTACTGCTGGAGTTTGATCATTGTCTGAATCACTTCATCGGGCCCATGCACATAACCTAAACGCCAACCAGTCATCGCATGACTCTTAGAAAAACCGTCGATGACAATCGTGTTGGGATTGAATTCAGCAGGCGACCGCATTGGTCCCGAAAAGTGGAAGCCGCTATAGATTTCATCTGAAATCAACGCAATGTTTTTCTCCTCGCACAGTTTGGCAAGCCCCTGCATCTCATCGAGCGTCGCTGTGACGCCGGTCGGATTTCCTGGGCTATTAAAAAGCACCATCTTGGTCTTTGGAGTTATGGCATCCCGGACCTTATTGAGGTCGATTCGGAAGTCGGGATACGTATCGATGAGCACCGGCACTCCGCCCACCAATTGAATGAGCGGCACGTACATCACAAAGTAAGGATCAAAGACGATGACTTCATCGCCCGGATCGACCATGGCGAGCATCGACAGTACCAGACCGCCACTCGTGCCGGAACTGATAAAAACCTTTCGATCTGGATGCTGATATTTGCGATCGATGTCCGATTGAAGTCGTTCTCGCAACGGTCCGATACCTTGGGTCGGCGCATAATTGTTTTTGCCTTGTTCGATAGCGTCCAAACAAGCCTTCTTGACGGGTGCAGGGACATCAAAATCGGGTTGACCGATCGATAAGTTGATTGGATTTTTGAGTGAAGCTGCCAGTTCGAAAACACGTCGAATACCGCTGGAGTCGAATGCCAAAGTTCGTTTGGCGATCCAAGAGCGGTTATTGCACGATGATAAATTTGGATGGGACATGGTTATTTCTTAGAAGTACAACCGCCGGCAATTGCACAAACAGCACAGCCGCCGCCCGTCCCGCATCCCGATTTTTCTTTGGTGCCACAACCCGGACCACAACCATGCTCTAACAAGGCGGCAAAACGAGAGGATGCCACGCTCTTTTGATAGATATCCGATAGCGTTTGAACATGCTGCTCGGTTTCAATCGATGGTGTTCCGAGGAAATGGAAATAGAGGGTACGTCCATCGAAGAGTGGTTCCACCTCCAGCAAAACATCCGGTATGGATTGTGTACGCAAGAATGCTTGGCAATCGGCACTGGCGTTGACGCTGAGACTCGTCAACTGACGCCACAACAGTTCGTCCTCCGGTCGCGACTTGCGAATATACTTGCCGGCTGTGGCCGTCTCGACGTACTCAGGATGCGTGGCTGCCAATACCTCACCCATTTCGATACCGCGTGAAGTACGGCAAATGATTTGTTCGCCGCGCACAAGAGAAATGGCTCCTGCCTGGACCGGAATGACTTCCTGTTGGGTTCCAACGCGAACCAAATACAGGCCAATGCAATCGGCTACTAGCACTTCTTCACTTGTCACTGTATCCATCATAGGGACAAAACCAAACTTTGCTCGCGTACGATTTCGATTGCCTTGCGCATGGCCGGTTGATCGATTTCATGGACATTGATGCTCTGGCCTACTGCCCGGAGCATGGTGACCGTAAGTCTACCACCAAGATGTTGACGAAACTCCTCGAGGCCATCGAAAATCGCCTGTTCCGCAAGCTCATTATCAAAAAGTGGCAGGCCGAGATCGCTGAGCACTTTGAGTGTTCGCTGCACATCGGAAAGATCCAAGCCGTGGACCAAATGGGAGTAAACGGTGTCGAGCGCAACACCGATCGACACCGCCTCGCCGTGTCGTAAACGGAAGTTGGTCAGGTGCTCTAGCTTGTGTGCGGACCAATGGCCGAAGTCGAGTGGCCGCGCCTCTTGCATTTCGAAGGGGTCACCGCCATGCGTTATATGGTGCAGATGCATTAAGACGCTCGAACGTATCGCTGGCATGACTGCATTCCAGTCACGATTTGCGATAGCTTTGGCGTGGTCACAAAGGAATCGGAACGCAGATGGACTTTTGAGCAATGATACTTTCACAGCTTCTGAGAAACCCGCACGGAAATCTCGATCCGGCAGGTTGGCGATGAGAGTCTGATCGTTGACGACAGCCCAAGGTACCGAAAAAGTGCCTTTCCAATTTTTCTTGCCATATGCGTTGATGGCATTCTTTACACCTACACCGGAGTCCGCTTGACCGAGAGTGGTGGTTGGGAATCGTATTAGACGGATACCGCGGTGCGCGATTGCGGCAGCGTATCCGACAGCATCGAGTACCGCACCACCTCCGATAACGAAAACGTAGCTGCGTCGATCGAGGCCATCTCTATCGATTGCGCGAAAAATGTTTTCGATGGCATCTGGGTCATTTTTGATCTGTTCTCCGCCGTCGACCAAAGCGATAGGAGCGACCAGTTCGACGGCTTCGTCCGATTCCGCTATCCGCTGCGACAAGTTCCGTAGTACGTTTCCGTTACTTTCGACGACGCTTCGATCGATCCAAATTTGGACGCGCGCTTTTGCTGAGTCCGTTTTGAGAAGCGGTAGGACTTGATCCCAATCATCGGCGAAGCAATCGCATGTGCAACGAAGCCGCAGCAATTGGGGGACCGAAAAATTCACGTCGAGTGAATCTTCCGCAACAGACCAAGGGATAGAAGCCATTTCGATAGGACCGGGAAAGGAAAGGATGCTTTTAGGCGGGGTATTGATGATAGAGGAACGCGGCGCACAGGGAATTATCTCACCGATTTTAACTCAAAACGCTACCACCGACTAGATTTTGATGAAGATGGCCAGAAATTCATTAGCCGCGTGGCGATAGTCGGACTGAAATGAGTTCCAATGTGGGGCAGCGGCTCCGTCCGCTGACGAGAACAACACCCCGCGGGCGGAGCCGCGGGGCCACTGGCTAACTGAGCTGCGGGGCCACTGTCTAACTGAGCAAAATACGACTATGCGGCTCGGCTCTTCAAAGACTGCTGAGCGTTGACACAATGCGAAATCAAGAGCCGGCTACATTCTTCCCAAGTTGTCGGCTTACGAATGGGAAGTTGACCGGAGGAATGATCCGCGACCAACTCCCACTTTTCAATTGCATCAACGAGGGTGGCTGGATCGTTTAGGTCAAAGTAAATACAGTCAGTTCTGCCAACTTCGCGATGGATCGGTGTATCGCTTGCAAATGTCTTTTTGCCAAACCAAAGCGACTCGACGATGGGTAGTCCGAACCCCTCAACGATCGACGGGAAAATGACGCCTCGACATGATTTGTAGCAGTGTTGGAGCTCAGAATCCTTGATGTCGTGAAAAGCGAAGAGTTGCTTTCCATAAGCGGGATGATATCGGATCCTTCGGACTACATCTTCACATAGCGAGCCAACCCGGCCGATCAGGCAAAGTCGCAGATCATTTCGGGTTTCCCAAAGCAGATCGAATGCATCCAACAGATAGTGGTGGTTTTTTCGGGGATCGAACGTGGCCACCATCAAGTAAGGATTTATTGGGTCATTGCTGGATGGATCCGTCAAGAATAAATCCCGAACGTCCGTACGAACATCGCCGTCCACCAGTTTTAATTCCGCCCCAAGCGTTAGGTGTCTGATCGCGATTGGAACGCTGGTTAACTCGGAACGAAATTTTTGAATGTAGTCATTGACTTCCGTCTCAACGGTTTGCGAGATCGTGACGAGGAGATCCGAGTTTTCAATTGCGTGGTGAAGGTATCGACGAAAGCCCTCCATTCGCTTCA
This sequence comes from Pirellula sp., assembly GCA_043750255.1. GTDB lineage: Bacteria > Planctomycetota > Planctomycetia > Pirellulales > Pirellulaceae > JBKCUI01. The sequence continues at coordinate 22,471 of JAYVBW010000351.1, read as the reverse complement.
CGCCGACATACTGTGGATGCGTCAGCGGAATGAGGTCATAGATGACAGTAGCGACCGTGGCACCGTTCTTTCGAGCGGCTGCAGCAGCTTGCCAAACACCGCGTTTGGTCCAATAGGCGTCGGGCAAGACGAATAGGTCGTTTTCATTGGGCTGAATTACCTTAGCCCGAAACGCAAGGGATTGTTTAATGAGGCAAGAGTATGCGGAATGGGGTAGTTTGAAAATTCCGAGGTGTCCGGCCTGTGGCATCAGCCACTTTCGTACCCGATTTGAACTAGCTCGTCTGCAAATCCAATCGGCGAGCTGAGTATACCAATTAGGCAGAGAGCGGTGGACATTGGATTCGATCGACGCCAATGTCGAGAAATGGTTGGCCAGATTTTCATCGACAGCGACAAACTGATCCGAGTGGTGAGTTACCAATTGCGGTTTGGGCAAGCCTTCGTGTTCACACCATCGTCCACATTCCGCAAGGATATTTCGAACCACGCGCTCGATACCGGAATTCTTACCGGACGCAATCGTATGCGAAGCGTCCACGAACAGCCGCATCGGCTGATTTCCTTTAGCATGCATTTGGCGATTGGGTGGATTCATCAGTTAGGTCAGTCCTAGGTGGTCCTTACTCCCAAAATCAATTTTAGGCCAACAACTACGTCGGGGTGGAGATTTAGCAAATTGGCTTACGGGGTTGGATAACAAACCATCCTTCGAGCGTCAAGCTTAAGTTGGACACTCACCGCAGTCGGGTTGCATAGCTAGCGTTTTTTCGATTGCGGAGTTGTTTAGTGCACCCCCTATCTTATGCTTTACTAATTCGGGCTTGCCGACAAATCCCTGCGTCGGTTAACTTGGAAAAAAGTATCGGACTGGGAGTAGCTACAAAATGAAATTCGGAATGCGAGAAAAATTGCGTTGGTTGAAAGTAAGGGGCCTTGGTCCATTTCAGAGAATTGGACACAAGCTAAAGTACTCTGCTCAACGTTTTGTGATTAAGACGGTAGAGAAGCACTCGAACGTGAATGCAAGCATTAGTAACATTTCCGATGCCGCATCTCTAGGACTTTTACTGTCGGTACTAGGGACACGTCGAAAAAACGAGGATTTTCAGACGCCATTGCTGCAGGCGATTCCCGTAAAAGACTATTTGTTGACGTCCCATCCGCGAGTTGACTTCTTTTACCACCGGCCGCTGGATTTAGCTGAGACGCCTTGGATATTGAAGGGTGATTACGAATCGAGCGTTTCCGCGTGGATTTGTTCGAACATATGTCGAGAGGATCGCGTCCTGATCCTAGGTGGTGGCGAAGGCTACCACGCACTTTCTGTTGCGAAGCAATTGGAATCGGAAGGCCAACTGCTTGTTCTTGCACGACCGTCCGAAGATCAAGATTTGTTTGAGCTGAATTTTCGAACGAATCGTCTGACCGCATTTGTTCAATTGCAGTTGGTGCAAATCGACGATAACGCAATTCTTTCAATGGAACTTTGCGACGCAATTCATAGGTTTGCCCCAAGCAAAATTCTAGTGGACCATAGGCAGTGTGTAGATTTGGATTTAGCGATTATGAATGGTTTTGAATTCAGTAAAGTTTTTGTGGTTGAGTGTGGAGAAGTCACTCATTATTACAAGGACAGTTGTATCGAAAGGTCTTCGCTGACTAGGGAAGTCGCTTAGTCAATGGAGATCTATGTTGATCTGCGTTGCTTTCAAGATCCAGGCTATGCTTTTCGTGGAGTCGGTTATCATTCGTCGACCCTACTACGTGAGGGCCGAAAATTTTTCGCTGCGACTACTCGTTGGGTCGGGATTGTAGACTCCTACAAGACGGAGATCCCTCAAGAGTTTAGCGATCTTGTAGATGAAGTAACGTCGATTGCTGCACCCAAAGCAATTGACGGGAAAAGCCTATTCGTTCAGTTGTCACCAATGACGCACGCTGCGGAACGAATACATCGATTCTTGGCCCAGCCGAGCACTTTGTCTGTGGCGGTCGTCTACGATTTCATACCGTTAGATCTTCCTGGACGATACCTGACGGATCGGAAGTTGATGACTGATTACACGTCCAACTTGTCTTGGCTAAGCCGATACGATTTGATGTTTCCGATCAGCGAGTATTCCGCATCAAGACTCAAGGACTTGGTTGATATCGATCGTCAGAACGTTCACGTAACTGGTGTTGCACTTCGCGCCGAATTTGCGTCGATTTTGCTAGGGCAAAGAACGAATGACTTCGAATCGCTAACGGCTGCGAATCCTTTCTTTTTGTTCGTGGGTGGCGCGGATTCCCGAAAGAATGTGGACGTCGTTTTAGAATCGCATGCTCGTCTAAGTTCCGTTTCAAAACCTCGACTTGTGATCGTCGGTGCGTATCCGCAGAGATTTTACGATGACATGCTGGCCACCTATCGGTTGCACGGAGGCAACCCTAGAGACATCGAAATGAGGAATGGCATCGGAGACTCCGAATTGGCTGCGCTCTATCGCGACTGCTTGTGCAGCATCTGCAGTTCGGAAATCGAAGGTTTTTCGTTGCCTGTGATTGAAGCCATCGCGTGTGGCGCGAGCGTATTTGTTTCCAATATCGATGCACACCGCGAATTGGTTTCGGTGCCAGATGCTATTTTCGAAACCCATGACGCTGTTCGATTAAGTCAATTGATGCAGCGAGCTTTCGTAGACAAGGAGTGGACGCGAAGCCTAGCTCGCATGCAGGAACCGACGGCGAAGAGATTTCTTTTGGAACGAGTCGCTTATCGATTTTGGAACCCTATTGTTCAGAGTCTGAAGGCATTCTGCGAAAAGCGAGCGACGAATGCGAGCGGTCCAAAACGGGCTCGAATTGCAATATTGAGTCCTTTCCCACCGGATCGTTCGGGAGTTGCAGACTACACGCGTCGATCACTAGAGGAGATTAGCAAGCTTGCAGACGTCGACGTCTTTTGCGAAACAACGAATCCTGCCGCAACATCGGGTGTTCGGAATTTTTTCCCATTGTCAACTCTGCCCTACCTTGCAAGCGAATACGACCATGTAGTGAGTGTGGTTGGCAATTCGCATTTTCACACCAAGATCATCGATTATCAAGTTAAGTTCGGAGGTCCTTGTTTAGTCCACGACAATCGACTTGCAGAACTTTACAATTGGTGGAAGGGCCCCGAAGCATTTCATGCGATGGCGTGTCGTTCGCTTGGACGCAAAGTATCCTATCAGGAGTGTCGAGATTGGATTCGCGATCCAGGAAAACTCCAGTCGATATTCTTTGACGACCTGATCCCTGGCGCTCGTCCACTCATGGTGCATTCCAAGGGGATCCAAGCTCAAATAAAAAAGCAATATGGAACGGACGCCGTTTGCCTTCCGTTTTGCGTCTATCGAGATTTCCCAAATGAACTACTAACAAAAGAGTCAAAACAGACGGCAAGGCAAAGGTTAGGAATCGAAAACGGAGAGATCGTCATTGTCACCCTGGGCATTGTTGACCCTACGAAGTCGCCGCAAACATGCATCGAAGCTATTTCTCTAGTTCGTCAGGCGGGCATCAATGCACATCTGTATTTCGTCGGTTCATCTTCTGGCAGGCATTCGATCATCGAAAAGTTCGCCGAGCGAATGAATGTAGGGGATGCCGTTCATCCATGCGGCGATTGGGTCGAAGAGCAGATGTATACTGACTTTGTACTAGCTGCTGACATGTCCATTCAGCTTCGCAGCCATTTCTTTGGGGGCTTATCGGGTGCTTTGCTTGATTGCATTGCTTCTGGACTAGTTACTTTCGCAAACGATAATCTCGCGGAATCAATGGGTGCGCCCGCGAGTGTACTTCGCATCAGCGACCGACTTTGTCCGGATGAACTTTCCAAACAAATCCTCAGAGCAATAGCTAGCATTGATCTTAACGATAGGTTGACCGACGACCGTCGCGAGTACTTAATCGAACATAGTTTTGCTATCTATGCTCGCCGATTTATCGACTCCTTGTGACGAAAAATCGAGCTTTACCTGTCCGATGTAAATTAGTAACATCGCTGAGATCCGCGTTTCCAGTTTCGAGATCGCAGCAGTTTAGTCGTGGAAACACCTGCTGAAAATTGCTGTTGGTTAGTAACCAACATTTAGGCATTGAAAACCACAATGAGACTCGTGACGTACTCGCAAAACTCTGAAGATTTGATGCTCTATCGGGCTTTGCACGGAATTGAAAATGGGTTCTATGTCGACGTTGGAGCGCATGATCCAACTTTCCATTCCGTTACTAAGCTCTTTTACGATCGGGGTTGGCGGGGTGTCAACGTAGAGCCTACGTCCGCTGGCTTTGAATCATTCCAAGAAATCCGCACGGAGGACGTCAACCTAAGGCTTGTCGTGTCTGACCGGCCAGCACTCATTCAATTTTATGAGGTGCAAGCAACTGGATTGTCTACGGTGTCGAAAGAGCTGGCGGAATCAGCCAGGGCTGCTGGCTACATAGTCAACGAACAATCGATACCAGCCTTAACTCTCACGCAAATATTGCGTCCGCTTCAGCCCAAAGAAATCCACTTCCTCAAGATCGACGTCGAGGGACATGAAGAGTCAGTCTTACGTGGCATCGATCTCTCGATATTTCGGCCTTGGATTATCGTAGTCGAAGCGACCATTCCCGGTACCCGAATTGAGAATTACCAGTCCTGGGAGGCCACTATCCTAGCGGCGGATTATAAGCATGTCTATTCCGATGGTCTAAATCGCTTTTACCTATGCAATGAGCGGTCTGAGCTGGCAGAGGCATTTCGATTCCCGCCCAATATTTTTGATGGGTGTATAACCGCTGAGGTCTTTGAATCTAGAACAATGCTTGAGCAGACTTTCAAAGAGATCCACGCTAGTTCCCTGGATTCTGAAAACCTTGACTTGGTTCAACTGTCTAGTCGAGTTGCTCAATGTTTCCGAATGTTGGCAGGGCAAATGGCTTCCGAGTTGACAGCTGCAAAACTAGAGCTTGAACTCACTAAACAGAGAGAAGTCCTACTACAGACGGACTTGTTCGAATCGACAAGTCGATGCTCGATGCTCGAAGGCCGATTTAGAAATTTGAAAGGGTCGGCAACTTGGATCTTGACCGGACCGTTCCGAGAGCTTAGACGAATGAATGACAATGTAGTTTCTTGGGTCATCAAGAATTGTCGCAAAGCAAATAGGTATATCTACCGTAGAGTGACCGGCCGTAGTCAGGGGTAGTAGTTAGCATTGCTAGCAATTAGCCGAGACCGTAGATCTCAGTTGCATAACTGCTCTTCTTTTATTATCGGTCATTCGATACAACTTTCCTGTCGGAAGTTGAGATGATCGGCCAAGCTTACAATTCCGCTTGGCTCAGCGAATCGTGGCGGTTGGAACTGTCGATGCGGATGATCGTCTGGATGTTACCGATGAATCAGTTTCAAGGAGGATAACTGTGCAAGTCGTAATTCTCTGTGGTGGTCAGGGCACTCGCATTCGCGATGTTGCGGAGGACATTCCAAAGCCAATGGTTCACATTGGTGACCGTCCAATCCTCTGGCATATTATGAAGGGCTATGCGGAGTGCGGGTTTACGGACTTCGTTCTTTGTTTGGGATACAAGAGCTGGGCGATAAAGCGATATTTTCTTGAATACTTTCTGGCGCACTCGAATTTTACGGTCGATCTTGGCTCTCCGCTCCAATACGAATTGCTCGGATCACTAGGAGAAGAGAATTGGCGAGTCACGATGGTTGAGACCGGTCTGGATGCCATGACCGGGTGTCGAGTGAAGCGAATAGAACACTATATAAACGATGACGATTTTCACCTCACGTACGGTGATGGTGTAGCGAATGTCGACATCCCCGGCCTTGTTGAATTTCATCGTTCGCATGGAAAGATTGGGACCGTGACGGCTGTTCAACCACCGGGACGTTTTGGCGAAATTGCTATTGATGGCGACCAAGTTGTCGACTTCATGGAAAAGCCTATGCAGGCGCCAGGGCGAATCAGTGGCGGCTTCTTTGTGTTCAATCGAGAAATCTTTCGACGACTCAATAATGATCCGTCGTTGGTATTCGAGCAGCAGCCGCTGACGCAACTTTCGCGCGAAGGTGAGTTGCACGCATGGCGGCATGACGGATTCTGGCATCCCATGGACAGCAGTCGCGATCACAAGCATTTGAATGAGCTTTGGGCTGCTGGAAAAGCTCCTTGGAAAAGCTGGGGCGCACCCAAGTTGCGAATCGCAGCCTAACGACAACACCAAAAATTAGAATGGAAAGCGCATGAAAAGCAAGGATGAGTTTTGGCAAGATCGACGAGTATTTGTAACTGGCTGCACGGGGCTTGTTGGCTCGTGGACGGTTCGTGCGCTCTTGAATCGCGGCGCACATGTGGTTGGATTGGTTCGCGATCAAGTTAAAGGATCAGAACTACAACGAACTGGTCTTCTATCGCAAATCGATGTGGTCCGTGGATGCGTGGAGGATGAAGCGTTCTTGGAACGGGTCCTAGCAGAGTACGAAATTCAGAACGTGATCCACTTGGCAGCCCAAACCATTGTTGGGATAGCGAACCGCAATCCTCTATCTACGTTTGAAACGAATATCAAAGGGACATGGTGTCTTTTGGAAGCGGCACGTCGATGTGGATACAATCCTCATGTGATAGTTGCTTCGTCCGATAAGGCGTATGGCGACCAGGCCGTTCTGCCTTATTTAGAAGATGCACCATTGGAAGGACGGCACCCCTACGACGCCAGTAAATCCTGTACCGACATCCTATCCCTCACTTACCATAAGTCTTACGAATTGCCAGTTTGTGTCACCCGATGTGGCAATTTCTATGGCGGTGGCGACCTGAATTTCAATCGACTCATTCCTGGAACCATTCGTTCCGTCATTCGTGGTCAGCGACCCGTGGTCCGTTCCGACGGAACGTTTATCAGGGACTATTTTTACGTCGAGGATGGCGCAGAAGCATATCTTCATTTGGCCGAATGCATGGCAAAACAACCCGAGGTGCTAGGTCACGCGTTCAATTTCTCGACGGAGATCCAAGTATCAGTCCTCGAAATGATTCGCCAAATTCTGGGCGTAATGAAATCTGATTTGGTTCCAGATATTCGTTCCGAAGCCAACAATGAGATCAAGCATCAGTACTTATCCGCCCAAAAGGCCCGTCAGATGCTGAATTGGTCGCCGCAGTTTGAATTGGGTAACGCATTGGAACGAACCATCAATTGGTATTGCGATTTTCTTGACGGCGACAGGGACGCAGTAACTCCGTTTTTGAAGTTGGCTCCGAGATCCAACGCCGCTTAGTAGTGACTCTTTTGGAATGAGGCAAACAATGGCTGAACAAGTTACGGAAATTGATCGCTGCGAAGTCTGCGGCAACAGAGAATTGGAATCGGTCCTCAATCTGGGGCTGCATCCAATGTGCGACGATCTCGTGCCTGTTAATGATTCGCGAGTTTGTTTCGAATACCCCATCGAAATCCTTTTCTGTGAAAAGTGCGTTACTGCCCACCAACGATTCCAGGTGCCCAAGCAGCAGTTGTTTCCAAACACCTACCACTATCGATCGCGATTCACTGCTGATGTGCTAAACGGAATGAAGGGACTGGTTGAGGCGTGTGTTGCCAAGCACGGCGGCCTCCATGCGAAAAGAGTTCTCGACGTAGGTTGCAATGACGGCAGCTTACTCGACTTTTTTCAAAAAGCGGGTGCGACGACTATTGGCGTTGAGCCAACCGGTGCTTTTCGCGATGCAGAGAATAGAGGGCACGTTATCTACAATGCCTTTCTTGACCCTCAACTCGCGACTCAAGTCGCGGACAAACTGGGAAAACCGGATTTCATCGTTTTCACCAACGTCTTTGCCCACATTGAGAATCTCGGTGACGTGATCGAGTCACTCAAAAGACTGATGAGCGAAACAACTGTCTTGATCATTGAAAATCACTATTTGGGGGGCGTTCTGTCGGGGAACCAATTTGACACGTTCTATCACGAACACCCTCGCACCTACAGTTGCACATCCTTTTTGGAAATTGCCAAATCGCTCCAGATGCAATTGACAGACGTTTCCTTTCCAGCCCGGTACGGTGGGAACATTCGCATCGAAATCGCCAAGTCAGGCAAACCGGTGGACCGAATCGCAGTCGACAAAGTTCTAAAAATGGAATTGGAATTCGGCTCTCAAATTCGCTCGATGCAGTCAGGGATTTCGCGATGGAAGAATCAAAAGCGATCCGAGATCGAACGCTATGTGAACGAACATGGCAAGCTTCATGCCAAGGCATTTCCCGGTCGAGCCGCTATCTTGATCAAGATGTTGGAACTCGATTCTGATTTGGTCGCTAGCGTCTCCGAGAAACCTGGCTCCATGAAGATCGGGCACTATCTTCCAGGAACTCGAATTCCAATTGTTTCCGATGACGATTTCCAGTCGCTAGACGAGCAACCAGCCGTATTGCTCAATCTGGCTTGGCATATATCTAGCGAGATTCGTGGCTATCTGACTTCGCGTGGGTATCGCGGCGAAGTGATCGATATTTTGACGCCGCAGGACTTCGCAGCCTGATGAGTTCCATCGCGATACTTGGTTCCGGATTTGGGCTCTATGGCTATCTTCCAGCGCTGGTTTCCTGCAATTGTCGTGAGGTTGTTTTGCCGGAACGGTATCGCAAACGATTCAATGAACGTATCGAGTTGAATGGGTTATCAAGTCGCGTTCGATGGGAACGCGATGAATACGAAGCCCTTCGATCTGCTTCAGGCGCAGTCTTGGCGCTTTGTCCGTCCCAACAGATGCGTTGGCTCAATGTTTGCCTGGAACAAAGCAACCTCGATTATCTTTTTCTCGAAAAGCCATTGGCAACCACGCCTTCTGATGCATTTGCATTGCAAGAACGACTTGATTCATCCAAAAAGGTGATTCGAATTGCTTACCTATTTCGTTATCTTGAATGGGCTAAGCGAGTCCAGGCATTTGTTTCCGATCCATCCAGTCAGATGCTGACTTTCCGCTGGAGATTCATGGCGCACCACTTCAAAAATAATCTTATGACTTGGAAGCGTGAACATGACGAAGGTGGGGGACCGTTACGCTTCTATGGAATTCATCTCATTGCAAAGCTTGCTGAGATTGGCTATGACTCAGTTGTAAACTCATCGCGTGACTCCGAAGGATCTGAGAGGCTAGACACATGGTCGGCTACTTTTTCCGGACCAAAACTTCCTGTTTGTTCGGTCACGGTCTCCACTGCGTCGGCCCACTCTGATTTCTCTGTGCGAGGGCACGATGGTCGAAAAGAAATCTGTTTGTTTGACCGTTCTTCGCCGTTCGATTTAAGTGAGCCACTATCCAGCGAGTCTAGACTCGATGGCCGTGTTCCAATGCTCTCGACGTTTTGTAAATCTGCTTTTAACGATCCCTCTCGGGTCCCAAAATTCTACCGAAGCACGGTTGAGCTTTGGCATCAAGTTGAGCGGGCCGGAACGAAGGTTGCGATTCCACTTGCCTCTTAATTCAACTTAACCCTTCCAATCCCGTAAGGTTACATTCATGCTCAAAAAGACGATCAGCATCATCTCGCCCTGCTATAACGAAGAAGCAGGAATCGTGGAATGCTACGAAACCATTCGAACATTGTTCGCAACGGAACTCAAAAACTACGAGCTCGAATACATTTTTTGCGATAACTGCTCCACCGATAGGACTGTGGTATTATTGAAGGAGATCGCTGCGAAAGACCATCGAGTGAAGATTATAGTGAATTCTCGCAATTTCGGAATTCTCAACAACACATACAATGGCGTACGCAACGCAACAGGTGATGCCGTACTTCTGTTCATGCCAGTCGATCTGCAAGATCCACCCGAGCTGATCCCTCAATTCGTCAAACACTGGGAGTCGGGCTACGAAATCGTGTACGGCATACGTGCACAACGGGAAGAAGGATTGGCGATGTCCTCGGCGCGAAAGGCTTACTATCAGCTTCTCAGTCGCATCACTTATTTGAATTACCCTCCGAACGTCGGAGATTTCCAACTCGTAGACAAATGCGTTTTGAACGCGATGAAGCAAATCGACGACGCCCAGCCATTCATGCGACTTATGACCTTCGAATGCGGTTTTCGGTCGATTGGCGTGTCTTACACATGGCGGTCACGCAAGCATGGATTCTCCCGCAATTCGATTGCGAGAATGTTTGAGCAAGGCCTTACCGGAATCGTCAGCTTCAGTACGGCACCGATTCGGTTGGCACTTTTCTTTGGGATTGCCATTTCCGCCCTAAGTATCTTTTACGCATTTGCTGTTTTAGCAATGGTCCTGTTTGGATCCACGCAGGCACAGAATGGAATCCCAACCGTCATTGTTGCGATGTTCTTCTTTGCTGGAGTTCAATTGTTCTTTTTGGGGGTCATCGGCGAATATGTTTTGGCGATCTTCAATCAGGTGCGTCGTCGACCGCTGGTGATCGAGCGAGAACGCGTTAACTTCGACCAGGCCGAGGGTGGTTCCACCCAAAAATTGACAATGAAAGCTGCGTAGCCACCTAAGATGAACCGATTTGTCTTGCCCGGATTCGGGATAGCAGTGCTGCTCCTGGTGTTTTGCTTTCGAATTTGGGATGTCGCTCCCACCCATACCGACGACGCGATATGGCGAATTGGTGGACACCAAGGAAACTGGCAGGTGGTTGTGGACTGGGCCAAGAGTCAGGGGAGGATTTTCGCTTTTGTATCCGGCTCGCTAATCTATGTTGGCACGACACTACAAGGCTCAACCCTCGGCCCACTCCTTCATGTCGGCGCTTTCGCCCTGTTCTTTCTTGGATTCCACGGATTGCTGTGCGTCTATTTCAATACGAAGCTGGCAATGTTGACCGCAATCGCTAACCTAGCCCTGTTTGCGATTCGCTGGGAGGGGAGCATTGTCACGACGTATCCACTCTTTTCGTGGGTACTCGGCACCGTTTTTGTCGCGTCCGTCTATTGTGGATGGCAGTTTTCGAAGCATCGACGAATTGGATTTCTTTGCACGTCGCTTCTATTGCTGTATGTTTCGTTGAACATTCACGAGGGGATGTCACTCCTGTTCAGCTTTCTCGCAACACTCGCTGTCGTTGCGAACTATGGTTCATCCGGTGGGAAGCGAAGTCACCAAGGTAACATCGTTTCAAATCCTCTGTTTGTGCGTCAGATATCAGGAACGGTTGGCGTAATCGTCTTATATTTCGGCGGGTATATCGCATGGCGGCTTGCAAATCCATCACAGTATGATGGGAACAAATTCGGAAGCTTCAATCCCATTCAGGTGGCACAGGTACTTTTTTCGTTGTCGGCAAGTGGTACCGTTCTTACCGACTGTATTATTCCGTACCGAGTGAATTTTGCGGACGCGATTGGTCACGATGGCTACGGAATTGCATATCAGCCCTTAAAATACTTGGCGGTCCAAGGCAATATTATCCTGGCTCTTCTTTGCGGAGTTTTCGCAACCACGGCGACACTTACATTGTCTGGACGGTGGTCACCTATTGCAGGGGATTCCCAAACGCGATGCCATCAATTACCTGGTTGGTTCCCATGTATTTTGATCGGGGTTTCGATCGCGGTCATCCCAGTCTTGCCTGTGGCGTTTGTAGGCAAGTATCAGGAGCAATTCTATAAACTGGATATCCGCTCTTATGCTTTTACACCGATTTGCCATTTTGGCTGGTCACTAATTCTAGCATTTCTGATTAGCCAAACGGACAGATTGAAGCGTAACTCAATCCAACGGACGCTTTCCATTCTCATTTCAGTTTGCATGGGTGTCATGTGCTATTGCGCTACCCTTAGAAATGAAGCTGCGGTCGCAGACATTCGACGTGAGACATGCCGTTGGAAAGTGGTTGATCAAATCGCAAGCATTTTACCGCGGCTAGAGCGGACGGTAACTGCAGTTCACGTCCCTCGGCTTCCGAGTGGAAGTTGGTTTACCGTCGTGACGACGGACTATTGGTCGAATTACATGCAAAAGCGATTCCACCAAACTCTAAAATTCGATAGTACTTCCATCGCTCGCTCTTCGATTGGACCGGGATTGGCTTATGTCGATTATTACACTGCAAACGACAACCGACAATCGATTGTTTTTGCTGCCCTTCTGGATGTCGAACCCAAAAATGGACAAGTTATTGCAAGGGAAATCGGAGTTGCGAGCACTGGACTCGATCCCTCGGATCGAGCTCAGTACCAATTGAATTATCGCGACTTGGATCTAGGATCGGTTTCTTGTCGTTTTTCTCAGATGAGCGTTAGCAATGAAGACAAGCACATTCGTCTCTTGCGAAATGTGCGGGCCGTTCCTTCGTCGATCCATATTAGCCAGCATTCGGAAGTACATGATCTAAACATTGAATGTGGAGAACATGCCACGTTGAATATTCCTATTCGATTTGGGCTCGAATCAGGCCGGTTGGGTGGGGAGAGTGGAGCAAAATGGCTAGTGGGTGGATGGCACCCCCAGGAACGTTCTGGAACATGGTCGAGCGAAAAGTCGTCTAAACTACACGTTCCACTCAAAGCAGAACCAGGTGACAAGTTTAGCGTGAAAGTAATCGCTAGCACATTGACAGGGCTTGGTTTCTACGATCAACCCCAAACGGTGCGCCTCAAAATTGGGGATCGGATTGTTGCGAGTCAGGGTTTTGTCCGCGGCAGCGGCTTTCTGGAAATTCCGTTCGACATGGATCAAAGCGATCTTACAAACGTAGAAAATCTAGTGCTTGAGGTCGAAGTCGAGGACATCCTAAATCCAGCAAAACTCGGTATTTCGCCGGACACACGCAACCTAGGAGTAATGATTCAAAACTTGACTGTCCGGAGCAGCTACGAATAGCAATACTTTCGATGTTGACGCATACTGGCGAAACAACATAGAGTCCGGTAAGCAACTTCGCTAGGTGTGTCAATGGGAAGCCGCGGGCGTTGAAACTATTAAAATGAGGACTCATGAATGCGCCTTACGGATTATTTGCGAAGCTTAAGACGTCGTGTATTGTCTCCCTTCAGTCGTATGGAGAGGAAGTTTAAAAAAGCTGCCCAGCGGTTTATTGTCAAAACCATTGAACATTCCTATCCAACCGAGATCAAGCCGCAAATAGAGCTTCCAACGCAAGTGATTGCCCCTCCTGCTCCGATGGCAGTTCCAACCAGCGATGGCGGAGGGACGAAGCTTTTGTTGGCCTTCCTCAAGGCAAGTCAACGCAACGCAGTTTCACCGAGCAAAGGAATGGAAGCCGTGGCGCTCGGGGATGGCCGAATATTGATACCCCATCCCGCATGTGGCTTCATGTATTCTGACGTTTCCAACGTTAGAGTGTTACCGCAATTGGTTCTGAGATCGTATCAAGAGCAAGCAACGATCGCGATCGAGCGCGAATTCAAAACTGGCGATTGCGTGATACAACTTGGGGCTGGCCAGGGATATCACACCCTTGCCATCGCAACTAGCATCGGAAAAGCAGGGCGTGTCTTGGCACTTGAGAATCGACCTTCCGAATTAGCCTTACTTCGAACCAACGTCGAAGCTCACTGCCTCGAGGACCGCGTTCATATATGCGACATTTCCGACGAGGAAGCGTTTCCCTTCGCTCAGTTCCTTGGTAGCCATCGGTCGATTTCGGCCATTTATGTTTCGCCAGACCAAGAGATTCCGGATGCATGGCTCAACGGCTTGACTGAGTTCTTCCGTAAGTCCGCAACGACCATTCTCGTTGTGGGTACTCGTCGCGAAACGTTTGCCGACTATGTGGCAAAGCGTAACGTACCTCGAGCCGCGCAAAGCAGGGCGGCATAAGCCGATTAACACATGGAAATATATGTAGACCTTCGTTGTCTCCAGGATGAAAATTACGCGCGCCGTGGCATAGGCTACCACTCCAGCGTCTTGCTTGGTTGTAGGCAAGACTTTCTACCGAGTGGTTCAAAGCTCATCGGTTTGATCGACTCTGAAATGCCGCCACTTGCGACGGACCTTGTGAGCCTCGTCGATGAAACCAAGACGACCTTTGCGGATGCAAAGCTCTCAGAGGCAGCGGCCTTCATTGAACTGTCCCCCATGACACACGATCCAAACAAGGCAGCACGTTTGGTTGGAAACCCACGCGTTTTCAGCGCAACCATCATCTATGATTTTATTCCTTTGGATGTGCCACAACGTTATCTGGTGAATCCGCCGAACGCGGAAAAGTACGCTACGCAACTTGGCTGGCTTCCATCCTACGACCATTTCTTTTCGATCAGCGAATATTCCGCAAGACGGCTTCAGGAGGTTTTTTCAATCGCAGACTCAGCCATTGACGTCACGGGAGTCGCACTTCGCCCTGCATTCGAAACGGCAATGAAAACGAGGTCGGTCGGCATTGCAGGGCCTGACAAACAATTCCCAAAAAAGTATGTGCTGTGCGTTGCGGGTGGTGACAAACGAAAAAACGTAGAAGTCCTACTGAAAGCTCATGCAGGCCTGACCCAATCGATGAGCGATCTCCATCTCATTATCGTAGGCTTCTACGGCCAAGGTCAGATTCGAGAAATGGTTGCTGACTATACGAGTTATGGAGGGAAAAACTCGCACCTTCACGTCATTCACGGCATCGACGATACCGTACTCAGCCAACTCTATCATCACGCTCAGGTCTCGGCATGCTGCTCTGAGATCGAAGGCTTTTCGTTGCCTGTTATTGAATCGATCGCTTGTGGCTGTCCCATCCTCGTCTCAGACAATGCTGCTCATCGCGAGCTAGTTCACGATGACGCGGCAGTTTTCCAACCACACGACTACGTTACCCTACAAAAAATGTTGAGAAATGTGCTCCAAGGAGTTACGCCCCGCAGCGCACTGCTCGAAGCGCAAAGAACGATTCCTGAGCAGTTTTCGTCAGCCAAGGTTGCGGAACGCTTTTGGACGCCCATTTGCCGTGCGATCAGGCAACGCAACGTTCGAAACAGTTTCAGCCGTGCTTCTCTGTTCAAGCCAAATCGGCCAAGAGTTGCCATCCTTTCACCTTTTCCACCGGATGCCTCCGGTGTAGCCGATTATACGCGTCGCACCGTACAAGCTTTGGGCAAGATGACTAATATCGACGTCTTTACGAATGCGACGAATCCCACACCGACGGCAGAAGTGCAGAATTTTTTTCCGATCTCAGATTTGCCGTACACCTCAGGGTTTTATGACGGTGTTGTGGCAGTCGTTGGGAATTCGCATTTCCATACGGAGATCATTGATCTTCACAACCGCTTCGGGGGTCCCTGCCTGATTCATGACAACAGGTTGGCGGAATTTTACAATTGGAGTCGAGGCCCAGAAGGCTTCCGAGAACTGGCATCGAAGTCACTCGGTCGGCCTATTTCGTTGATAGAGTCGCAGTATTGGGTCCACAATCCGGGCTCGTTACCCTCGCCTTTTTTTGACGAATTGATACCGCATGCGCAGCCCCTAATCGTTCACTCAAGAGGAATTCAGGAGGCGGTTCGCACACAGTACGATATGGAAGCTCAGTACCTACCGTTCTGTGTGTATCGAGACTTTCCGGCGGCGACGATAACAAGAGCGAAAAAGCATGCCGCCAGACAGCGACTTGGCATCGCTGAGGATGTCTTGGCGATGGTCTCATTGGGAATAGTCAGCCCGACCAAAGGGCCTCGGCAATGCATTGAAGCGACGAGTATGGCAAGGCATTCAGGTCTCAATGCCGAACTCTATTTAGTGGGTTCAGCCAGTGGAATGGAGAACGAAATAAGGGAATGGGCCTGCGAGTTTGGCGTCGAAGGAAAGATTCATGTTTGCGGCGATTGGGTGGACTCAAAGAAGTACACTGACTTTGTGATTGCGGCCGATCTTGCGATCCAACTCAGGAACCATTTTTTTGGTGGTCTATCGGGTGCGATGCTCGATTGCATTGCATCGGGACTAGTCACTATTGCGAATGCAGATCTTGCCGAGGCTCTGGAATCGCCCGCAAGTGTTTTGCGGATAAGCGATTCGCTTGTGGCGAGCGAGGTCGCAGAACAGATCATTTATGCAGCCCGATTTCTGGATTTGAGTGACCGATTGACCGCAGATCGAGACTCTTATTTGGAGGCTCATAGCTTTGAAGCCTATGCGGAGCGATTCCTCAACGTTCTAGGACTCTTTAACGATTCAAACCGGGATTTCGAAGTTCGAATTCCAGCGTGAGCATTTACATCTCGCCAAGAAAACAATCGAAAAACGCTCAATGTCACGAAATTCACCACTGGAGTTGATCAGGATGTCAGAATCCAAAACGGGCAGACTGCTAATCGATCATTCCCATACGACGTTGTCAGGCTATCAAACGGGCGTTCAACGCGTCGTTCGAAATATTTGCCAACACGCCATGGCTTGCGAAAGTGAATTTCACGAAGTCGTGCCGATCCGGTGGTTGGAAGGAGCGTTTCAAATCGCGCCGCTTGGAGTGCAAGTCCCAACGAAGGACACCCAACAAAAAGCGATAAAAAACAAGTTGTTGCAAGCCATAGCGAATTGCATTCGGAGGAAACGGAAAGTCGTCGACCAGCCAACTTCGCTCGAACTTCCATTGAATGCCGTCCAATTCACCAAGGGAGACATTCTGTTGCTCCCCGATGCGTACTGGGCTTTTCCGATGGTCTGGCCCTCAGTCAACAGTTTGCGAAACAATGGAATCCAAACGGCAGTTGTCATTTACGATTTGATTCCACATACTCATGCTGGAATTTATGGTGAGCAAGGTGCCGAGGGGTTTCGCAATTATGTCCGTCTTGCTTACCAACATGCGGACTGCCTCTTGGCGATATCGGAGACAGTGCGGGAACAATTGTACGAACATTTGCCCGAAATCATTGGGATAAATGAAGTCTCGGTACCGATTCGATCATTCAAGCTAGGTGCTGATTTTCAAGACAAAACTGGACCCGTTCGAATCGAGCTCCAATCCGTATTCGAAGGCAATGAACATCAGTTGCCATACGTCATGATCGGAACCATTGAAGCGCGCAAGAACCATACGTTTGCCATGGACGCTCTAGAAGAACTTTGGAAACAATATCCCGATCGACGCTTATGCATCGTTGGTCAGCCCGGATGGAAAGGTGAAGCGGTAATTGAACGAATCACGGATCACCCTCGCTATCAAAAGCAACTCTTTTGGTTTCAAAACGCTAGTGACGCGGAAGTCCTATTTAGCTACCGTCATGCGAAAGGGGTCATATTCCCGTCATTGACGGAAGGTTTTGGATTGCCGATTGTTGAGGCGCTTTGGCATCAAAGGGAAACCTTTGCCAGTGATATACGCATCCATCGCGAAGCGGGGAAGAACCATTGCCATTATTTCTCGCTTGACCATTCAAGTCATCTTGCATCGCAATTGCTTAGCAAGGAGGGTCAGAGGGTGCACACTAACTCGAACTCACCTGCAGACCTTGTCGTCCCCTGGTCAGTGGCCGTGCCAAACCTCCTCAATATCGTCCATGAATGCTTAGGACAAACGAAACGCTCCGATCGACTTTTCTCTAGGTCCGCCGCTTAGTGACAAAATTGTTCCCGATTCCAATCCCTTCGTATTGCTAAGTTTTGAAACGAATTCTATTGATAGTCTCTCCCTCTCGCCTATTGTAGGTGAGTAGAGCTTCTCTAAGAAACAGAACACAGTGAACCGTTTTTAAGCGAACTCGGGCCAATTCCTTGCAAGAGTCCGGTTCTTTTGTCGGATTCGGTTCAACTCAGCTGCCATTTGGGGATTCAGCCTAACGAGCCCTACAAACTCCTGTCCCAATTCCTCGATTGCAGCGCAAGCTTCCGCTAGGTCGTACTCACATTCCCGAAACAGGCTATTGCTGGGCCAATTCCGACTGACTTGAATCGGTGGCAATTGGCGGTCCGCTGGATCAAACGAAGCCACAATGAGTCCGTCGCCGCTAAAGGACTCCGTCACGTTGTGTTCAATCAGGATGTGTCCTTTGTATGCACGAATGAATTCCACGCACTGTTGATGGATTAATGGATTATTAGAAATCGCATGGTGGTGAGTGGAAACGAAAATGAACCGAAGCAAACCACGGTCGATGCTATCTGCCGCTCCATGCAGCATTTCAAGCTCAGCCCCTTGAATATCGGCTAGCAGAAGGTCCACACGCGGCAGACTCGACTGGCGAATCAGCTCATCAACGCAATACTGGGGGACCATATGGATCGCGCCGTCACTTTCCCACAAAAAGGGCTTGGAAGCCTCATTGCTTCGGCCAATGCTACCTTGCATAAATTCCCCCACCAATCCGTTTAGGGTGAAGTTTCGCTGCCCGACTTTCAGATTGCTAGCATCCGGTTCAATCATCAAATTCCGTCCACCGGGATGCGTTTTGGCAAACCACATTGAATAGTAGGCCCAAAAGCTGCCCAGCTCAATCATATTGGCTCCCGGCGCTAAGTACTTCAGGATCTCGAAAAAGGCTCGCTCTTCTTGGGGTTCGTGATGACCGCCGAGAAATTCTATGATCGCCGTCATCCAAGGGCCATGATAGCAACCTTCAACAATCTTCAGTCCATTGTGCATGAGCTGCAATCGGACATCATCTTCAACCGTACTTGAACCTGCACAACGGACTTTGGGGATTTCATCCGAATCCTTGCATCCAACGGTCATTCGGAGTCGCTTTAAGTCCCCCTCGGGGATTTGGATCGCACGGATCCGCTCTTCTCGGTCTAAGGATACGGATTCCGGTGGTTGTGGGTAGCATGCAAGACTTTTCAAGCAGGACTCGCTTCCGTCGCGGTCCCCCGCGGCCTCGAGCATTGTCGCCAATGCTATCACTGACCGACGATTCGAAAGGTTGGCGCGGTCTTTGAAGTAAATCGCGTTTGCCCATACCAATCGACCATCGCCGGTCTGATGATGCACGCTCTTTAGATCGAAATGGACAGTGGAGGAATTGAGCAATCGGTCGTTCGGTCGTTCTGCGTAATGAGCTAAATTGCTTAAACGCCACAAAGTAAAACCACGTCCTCGCAAATAGGCGTCAATATCCCCAAACAATGGTTGGTTCTTGTAAAGAGGTGAAAACATCACTTCAGCCTCGACGCCGATACATTCGTCCAACAACTCGTTGGCTCCCTGAAGCACGTCGAGCTCAGATCCCTGGGTATCAATTTTGATGAAATCCACTCGCTTTACTCCGGCCATGGCAGCCCATGTTTCCATTCGCTTAATTGGAATCAAGGTCTCGCGGGCAAGTGCCATGTCGGAACGCAGGGTTGGAAATCGCTCTCGCATGAATTCTGACGAAGGGAATAGGGAGGAACACGCTGGCTCACCTGTCACGTACAGTGTTGCGTCGCCATCGACTCTCCCCAATGCATACGGGTAAAATTGTTCGGAGTCGGATTTGAAGAGGGAATTGAGACGATCGCATTCCACTGCGTCTGGTTCAAAACCGAAAATCCGAGCCAATGGAGCGACTCGAAACCATGCATCGGCTGCACCCCATCTCGCTCCTACGTCAATGATGTTTAGTGAGCGTGGTCCCAACTCTCTGAGTGCGGTTCGAAAGGCAGGAAAATCAAGGGTTTGAGATGACATAGTTAGGCCGCTTTTCGTTTGGAAGTTTGGAGGAGTTGCAAATCGAATTCAACCATCATTTCGATGACATTCTCAATGGTGGTGTTGGCTTTCCAACCCAGCAAGTTATACGCTTTCGAGCAATCCGCGACGAGCGTCTTGGCGTCGTTTGCTCGCACGAAGCTCGGATCTACGGACACCCAGTCTTTCCAATCGAGGTTGACTCGCTGGAAGGCGGTTTCCACGACACGTTCCAAACTGGTTAGTTTTCCAGTACCAATTACGTAGTCTTGCGATGAGTCAGATTGGAGCATTTTATGCATGCATTTGACGTAGTCCCCAGCATATCCCCAATCTCTAGCCACATCCAAATTTCCCAATACCAGCCTGTCCTGAATTCCCATATGGATGGCAGCCACCGCCTTCGTAATTTTCCTAGTGACGAACGTGGGGTCGCGACGTGGTGATTCATGGTTGAACAGAATACCGCCACATGCAAATAACCCGTACTTGTTACGATAGCTTTCTATCATTCCCAGTGAAGCAGCTTTCGTGACTCCGTAGGGATTCAGTGGGCGAAACGGAGTTTCCTCGCTTTGAGGCGAGGTATTCGGTTGGCCAAACACTTCACTCGAGCAAGCGTAAAAAAGGCGAGGAGGTTTTGCTACCGACCGCATCGAATCCAAAATATTGACGGTTACGCCAATATTGGCCTCGATTGTTTCGCTCGGCGAGGTCCAACTGGTTGGAACAAAACTCACTCCGGCCAAATGGTAGATTTCGTCTAGCTGATACTTTTCCAAGGTAGCGCGCCAAGCGTCCTGGGATCGTAAATCAAAGGAAATAGATTGTGCTGCAAGACCCGGGACGACCTTTTCGACGTAGCGCGTTTGGCCAAATACATCGTAACCTTTCGATGTCAATAGCTGGGAAAGATAGTATCCGTCCTGTCCCGTAACTCCGGTTATCAGTGCTCTCTTTGCCATCCAATATATCTTCTTTCTTAAACATGGACTTTCCCAATCCTTTGTAGTCAAGGCCTTGAAAACTTAGGGCTTGACGAAACCATTCCAATACTTCCTTTCAAGGGTGTTACGCAAGACCAGTGAGCTATCGCAGTCCAAAATAGCAAAATAGCCATAGAACGAGACTCGAGTTTCGGTATTGACCCAGTGCTCTCAAACGCGATATCTTCGATCTCAATGAGGGTGGCTCAGGACGAGCCCACTTGCGTTAAGAGTCCCGCCAAAGGAATGGCAATATGCACAAAAAAATTGACCAATGCCGAATCTGCCGAAGTCAAGAATTGGTAGAAATACTGAATCTTGGGGAGCAAGCTCTCACCGGCGTATTTCCGAAATCGCGATCTCAGCACGTACCAATTGGCCCTTTGGAACTCGTCAAGTGCGCCGATGGATGCGGTCTGGTGCAACTACGTCACTCTTATGATGCAGACCAGATGTATGGGGACAACTATGGTTATCGGTCTGGCTTGAACAATTCCATGGTAAAGCACCTGCATCACCGTGTCGAACAAGCGAGGTCCTTGGTGCAACTCAATGCTGGCGATATTGTTTTGGATATCGGCAGCAATGACTCAACCACTCTACGAGCCTACGGTGACAACGGTTACAGGCTAATAGGAATCGATCCATCAGGGAACAAATTTCGCGAATACTATCCTGACTACGCTATTTTGGTACCAGATTTTTTCAACAGAGCAACGTTCAGGAATCAATTCGGAGACGACAAGGCAAAGATTGTGACTTCGATCGCGATGTTCTACGATCTCGACAATCCAATCGAATTCATGCGTGATGTTTATGACTGCCTTGACAAAGAAGGTATCTGGGTTTTCGAACAAAGTTACCTTCCGTTAATGATTGAACGAAATGCTTACGACACGGTTTGCCACGAGCATGTTAGCTACTATGCTCTTAAGCAAATTAAGTGGATGGCCGACCAAGTTGGTTTCAAGATTCTAGATGTCGAGCTCAACGACACCAACGGCGGCAGTTTTTGCGTTACCGTCGCCAAGTCAGGCTCGAAGCATGTGGCCAACGAAAATAAGGTTGCTGCATTGCTTCAACGCGAAGAAGACGAAGGCTATAACAGTTGGCGTGTTTACGATGATTTCCGCGACCGTGTCTTCACGCATCGTGATGACCTCAAGTCTCTGTTGCGTAGACTAATTGCTGCGGGCAACAGCGTATGTGGATATGGAGCGTCAACAAAAGGAAATGTAGTCCTTCAGTTTTGCGATATCACTTCCAAGGAGATTGCGGGAATCGCCGAAGTCAACCAGGAAAAGTACGGAGCATTTACCCCATTTAACTACATCCCAATCGCATCAGAAGCGGATATCAAAGCAAAGAATCCTGACTACATGATGGTTCTGCCATGGCATTTTCGTGACAATATTCTGAAGCGTGAACAGGCCTATCTCGCTGCCGGAGGGAACTTGATTTTTCCACTTCCAGAACTTGAGATTGTTTATGGCAAGGCCGTAGCTTCTCGCATTGCGGCTTAGGCCCTTCGTTTCGAAACTCACGGGTCTCCGCATTGTGTTTTCTGGTCTTCCTTCCTGATACTTCGTACAGACGTCTAGACTTGGACTGGATTGAATCGTCTGTAGCACACCACAATGCGACTCTCGCCACCAGAGACTTTGAAAATTGAATTGGCCTAGCCCGACCGATAACTCCTGCTTAGAATCTTCGTTGGTAGGAGCGATTTGGGCTAACTTTTGGGCTAACTGGGAAGCGATTTCCTGAATTCCCTGGGATTTTGAAGCGTTTTCGAGTCCCTCTTCGCTTCTTTTGATATTTCCACAATTCGGCGTTCTACACAAGCGAACGTATCAAAA
>JAYVBW010000350.1:0-1689 GCA_043750255.1 Pirellula sp. | reverse complement strand
TCGATGGACAAAGTCCCCAATAGTGGTCAGGCCGTTATTATCGACATAGGCGAAGGCAAAGACATTCACCCGAAGAACAAAGTCGATGTCGGCATGCGGCTTGCCCGATGGGCGCTGGCCAAACAGTATAACCAGCCGATCGAGTTCCAAAGCCCACGTTACGAATCGATGGAAAAAGTGGGAAGTGGAATCGTTGTAAAGTTTGCGAACCGAGGAAAAGATTGGCGACCTTTCGATGTTAAGGATCCAGTTGGCTTTACGATCGGGGGCGAAGACAAAAAATTCTTCAACGCCGAGGCGAAGATCCTCGAGGATGGTCGCATACAAGTCTCCTCGCCCAGCGTGCCCAATCCTGTGTCGGTTCGCTACGCATGGGCACAGAACCCTATTTGCAACATGTTTGCCGACAACGGTCTACCTTTGACACCCTTCCGAACCGATGACTGGCCCGGAATAACCGCTGACAAAGAATAGGTTTTTGTATAATTAGGCGATCTCGGCTAAATGCCGAGATCGCATGCGGCCTCGCACCCATGCTTTGAAGACCGCTGTGGCTTGCCTCAGTTCGCAGAATAAGAATAAGCGGCACAACTGTTAGCGGAAAGTCACTGGCCTCACAAGCTCCTGAATGCTCTTTACTTGACAACATACGCCTTCAACCTAATGTTCACCTCCGCATCACGTAGGCGTGTTCCCGTTTAAGTCTAGAGCTTGTTGCAGTTGAATGAGTAATAACGAACGATCCCAACGTATTGCATTTTTAGGGCTCATCGCTTGGGTAAGCGTCTGTTTATTGCTCGCTGGCTGGGCTCCCATGGAAGTAATCCACACTCGAGCAATGTCGCTCGCCGGGCTCTTTGGTCTAATCGCGGCCGTTGGTTTAAGTGAATCTCTACGGACAAGCACTAATAATAACTTGGCTCGACTTCAAGCCTCATCCACAACCGACCCACTAACGGGTGTTGGAAATCGCCGCTTGCTCGATTGTGAAATCGAACGGCGAATAGCGCAACTGAGACGTCATGGCACAATTGTATCACTGCTGATGATCGATGTAGATCACTTTAAACGATTGAACGATTCGTTTGGACATCTCGCGGGTGATGCAATGTTGCGAAAGCTCGCGAAAATTCTTGTTGAGACTCTTCGCGACATGGATCTCATTACACGGTATGGCGGCGAAGAATTTGTAGCAGTTCTTCCAGGTACCGATCTGCACTATGCTTGCCTTGCGGCAGAGCGAATCCGCTTTGCTGTCGAGCAATCAACTATTTTACACAATGGTCGAGATTTGAGAGTAACGATCAGTATAGGTGTTACCGAAGCGACCGTCACGGATACGCATGACTCACTCGTGCACAGGGTTGACGCAGCTATGTACCAAGCAAAAAATGCGGGACGCAACTGCTGCCGCTTCGGTCAAGCGAATGCAGTAGGAAAATTTAACGGAATTGCTTGCCCCGCCGCAGAGTGCACAACGGAAGAAGCCCTTGTTTAGACAACGATGAGCCAGCGCATCAATCGCGAATAGAGACTATGCTAGGAACTTAAGTAAAACTGAGCCGCAGGCGCTAGCTGCGATGTGATTATTTGAGATTAAAAACGCGGCTAGCGCCTGCGGCTCAACCCAAAAATCTAAGGTGGACAAAGTACTAGTGAATCAAGAACTAGTACGACGGTAGGATGGGA
>JAYVBW010000349.1:0-14392 GCA_043750255.1 Pirellula sp. | reverse complement strand
AGACGAGTTGGTGGAAGCAACATTGCCACACCTGCCGCCAGTTATTGCGGACATGGCTAGGCTTCAAATGGTGATCGGATGCCGCCCAGGCGAACTCTGCGCGATTACCCCATCAAAGAATTCAACAAGTTCCGCAATCTTAGATTCAGCAAATCTAAACGACCGCTCGACAGTGGTTACATCAGATATTTGGTTACGATTAAGAGCCCGGTCAAGGAGTATGGGGATACCGCTAGCGAAGCTCGATACGCGTTTGCCAAGTTCGCAGCAGACAACGACTATTCAAAACCCCGGCTTCACTCTTTTATCAAAGATGTGCTCGCCAAAACCAATCCAGGCAAGCCAAAAGCAACACATGGCAGGAAACCTGACCCGCCAGACAGGGCATCAGCGATTGAAGAAATAGCTCACGAAGCCGTGAAGTGGATTAGACGTTGTGAAGTTGCGATTGAGTTTATATCGGCAGCGAAACCATCCAAAACGCTGGGATCTTTGTTGTCAGAGTTAAGCATTTGGTCAGCGAGTGCTGCCAATCTCTGTAACGTTCCAGAAGACGCAGAATCGGATCGGGAGAGCAAGAGACAATCGCTAGAGAAAATACTTGCTCTGCACTCAACGTGCATTGCTGAAGTCAAAAAAAACATTACGACAAAAAAACGGCAATCTGCCGAGGTAGAGTCTTCCAATCCTGTGTCTCAGTAACTCCATCCCCCCGAACGCCCCATGCTGGTACTACGTCTGCACCAAGGCTCAAAGACGTGGCTGGAAAGAATGCCCAGCGCCGTCACTTATCATCCAGTGCGGGATTGATGACCTCGTAGCCGTGTTCCTTTAGGTAGTTCGGTTTAACACCGCCTGGGATGCTATGCCAACCGTGTAGGAAGAGGATTTTCAAGATAGACAGCTCCCTACGTCGCTTCGAGTCGAGCCAATGCGATCAACATCGTCTCAGGCAGCTTTTCAGCACCGGCTTGCTTGAGCATGTTGACGACCTGCGCCACAGTGTATTGAGCGTGCGTGCAGACATGGAGCAATATATCGCCACGACGGGTTCCGTATGGGAGCCGCCTTGTTGTTTCAATCCTAGTTGTTTTGGATGATTGGTTCGGGCTGGGCCAAGCGAATGGATAACCGGTAGTGGAAGATTGCTGGTATATTGCACGCCAACGTAGCCGACGTTGGCTTGATTAAATCGTGGGATCAATTGGAGCCTGCATGCGAATCGGTACCTGGAATGTTGAAAATCGGCTAATGACGGGCGGGCATAGAGATTTGTTGCTTGGTCAAAAATGCGACATATGGCTCCTCACCGAGTTGAATCGCAAGTGGGTGGATGGCGATGGGAAGATCTTTGATTTCCACTGTCATCTGTCAGCGGGTATACAAGGACGGATAAAGGGCAGCAATCAGCTATTTACTGCTGTCCTCAGTCTTGAAGCATTTGATCGGCTGCTCCCTGACCCGCATCCAGCAAGTGCCGCTGCGATCATCAACGGTATTACCTACTGGTCGACGATTCTTCCTTGGAGGAGTGCTAAAGGGGCTCCTTGGGTTGGGACTAAGCATTCCGAGAGGACCGAAGTCGCAATCAATTCATTATTGAAGCAACTGCCAAGGTCCGATTTGATTTGGGGCGGGGATTGGAATCATACTCTGATTGGCAAGGAGCACGCGGGAAGCATTGGCGGACGCAATCATGTCCTCGACGCTGTTAAAAAGCTGAAACTAAATGTACCGACGACCGGTCTGTCTCATCGCGGCAACTACTGCCACGCGATCGACCACATCGGCGTACCTCTTTCGTGGAAGGTCGATAGTGCGAAAAGGATCGACGCTGAAGGGTTATCAGACCACGACGCTTACGTTATTGAAGTCTAGAAACTAAAAACCGCAAGTCTGGTTTGCATCGCATTCGCATTTGCTGCTTCCTACTGTCACAAAAGCGTGGCCGCGAGGAATTAAAGGAGAGTGATTTGAGGAGAATTGCGGCTGAGAGGAGATGGGGTGGGCCGCGGGAGATGTGGAATTCTCTCACGCAATAGCGTTGTTATCCATTTGCTGGCTCGCGTGGATCAGTATTGTTTCAATCCTTGTTGTTTTGGATGATTGGTTCGGGCAACGGATCATCGACAAACATATGGGACACCAGACGGAAGAGATGCGAAAACGCTACCAGCACTTGATGCCAGAAGTTTGCAAAAGAGCCGTTGAAGTGCTTGTAGATTGAGCAGCGGATAGAATTCGGATTTTAGAATAGAACGAATGAGAGTTCGGATCGGCAGCGAGGTTGACGTTCAAGCGTCCGTTACGGCTTACTTTTTCGCTACGATAATATCGATTCTGTCTCTAAGTCGCACCGGTCTTGGGTGACCGGAGCGGGTTGGAGAGTCCATTTTTCCCATTTTTTAGACAGTGAGGTGGATGCAACCTGCGCGAGTTCGAAACGCGCTTAATTGACGTCGGTCGGATCCACCGAATCGGGTATTTTCAGTTAGATGACTGTGCGGGTCACGCTTCGCCAGACATTGCAAACCGCAACGCAGGGGAACACGTCGATGAGCCAATTCGGCGGTCACGTTGCTCGGTTGGCAGAATATCGAGGCGCTCGACGGCCGGCAAAGGCGTCCATTGTTGGGGATCTTTAGTTGCATAGAATCGTGCGAGGTTTGCCGATGCCATTCGCAGCCGAAACGGAAAACGTGGCAAAAAGATTGGTTCTACGAAGGCCAGAAAACGTTGCAATCCAGATGACCCGTCCGCGGAGTTGAATTGCCAGTGGACTTAACCAATGGGTTGGAACTACAATGGAGGTAAGATTAACCAAAGTGAAACCCGCAGCCAAGCGGTAAAACGACGTTGGGTGGCCCGGTTGCAGTGGAGACAAGTCATGAATGTGAATTTACCCGTCGAAGCGAACGATTTTGTGAGAAGCTTGATAGCACAGGGCAAGTACCAATCCGAAGAAGATGCAGTTGTTGATGGCATACGATTACTGAAGGGCCGAGAAGAACTGCGCGAGAAAATGGCTGTGGGTATAGGCCAGCTCGATCGCGGCGAGTCATTTGATGAAGAGGCCGTCTTCGACGAAGTTGAGGCCGAAATCAGACGCATCGAGTCGTTAAGCAATCAAGGATAGGCTGATGCTACGACTCCGGTATTCGGCGGCATCAAAAGATGACCTTAAAGAGATCGCACGCTTCATCGCTAAAGACAAGCCCGTTGCCGCAAGACAATGGGTAGAGAAGATTCGAGAGAAGTGTCGGTTGGTTGCGAAACATCCGGACATCGGTGACGACCGACGCGATCTTGGCGAAGGTATTCGATCGACGTACGTGGGAAGCTACATCATCTACTTTCGCGAAAAAGACAGTACGCTGGAAATCGTTCGCGTCGTACGCGGCGACCTTGAGTTTCCGTTTCTCTAGGGGCACACACATGCGATGGGGCGACAATTAATCGCCCGGGGCTTCTTGGTTCACCTATGAATTTGCTGCGATCAGATCGACCGAAGCAAGTCTGAGAGCGTCCAAACTGCACGCGTTTGCACAAAACGGGGGCTCGCTCCGGTTTGACACTCCGGGTTGATCACCCGACATCAAAATCCTCGTCATCTACGGATCGAACATTGTAGCGATTGCATACATTCGGATCCTTCAGCTGCAATTTTCGCTGGTATGGATGGCGTTTCGGCCAAACCGTTATTGGCCATACTTTGAGATCAACATTAGATCGTTTAAGGAGCATCAATGTCAGGTTCATTCTCTGGTTCGGATCTCCATACCAAAAGCTAATCCCTTGCGGAAAACATTCGTTAGACTGGTTGGAAGCCTTGCGAGGTCAAGATCGGGCGTGATTGATCAGACTGCGCAGGGCTTTTTTATTGACCAAACACCAACGAAGCAGAACAGCATGGATCCATACGTTGCGGCAAATCTGAAGCTAGGTGCTAACGGTTGGAACGAATGGCGAAACAAGAAACCTGAAATCAAAATCGACCTATCAAACGGTGATTTCGAGGGATTCAGCTTTGACGGTTACAATTTGGACCAAGCGTATTTCCTTGGTTCAAATTTGCAGCGAGCAAGCTTCGGATTTGGCAGCATCAATCGAGCAGTTTTTCGCAATGCAAACTTGAGTTTTGCTAAGTTGCGTGAAGTGGCTCTTGTTTCCGATGATTTCCATGAAGCAAACCTAGAGGGCGCCAACTTCATGATGGCAAATTTAGAGAACGCAAATTTCAGCGGCTCAAATTGCCAGGGTACAAATTTCCTTTCCGCAAATTTGCTCGAGGCGAATTTCACTTTGGCCAATTGCCAGCATGCTTCATTTAATCTCGCGATTTTAGGAGACGGACAATTCGGAAAAGCTGACCTTCGTTTCGCCTGTCTTCAGGGCGCTGACCTTACTCAAACAAAGTTCATGGACTGCAAAATGGGCCCGACCAATCTCCAGCGAATTTCATTTATCGGAGGACACCAGCCCCTACATGATTTCACCGAAACGATTCAATGCGATCATTGGTTAACGTGGGGACAATTACGATTGATTGGCAACCTTCCGTTGTTCTCTGTTTCGTATACCACACTCGGATTCAGCCTAACATACGTCAATTGCGTCGAAGCGATCAACCGAAGCAAGGTAATCGATTTCCTGAGATATCCAATTGGCGTACCGTATCGAATTTCATGGATACTTTTCGCGTCGATCATGCTTGCGATCGGTGCGACGCTCTATGCCATTTTCTGCCCAAAGCGAGTTCAACAGTTTGCCGAGACGCAATGGGTCGAAGAGTTCGGCCATTCTCGACTGCAACCCTCCAATGCACCATCAATTTGGAAGGCTGATTCGGGGGGAGGGGACCGGGCAAGAACAACATGGATATCCGTATTCCAGAAGTCATCGCATTGACTAAGTTCGATGCGATGCCGACGCAGAAGGTTACCTTCAGCCGCAGAAACGTTTTCGAGCGTGACAAGATGAGTTGCCAATCCTGTGGAAAGCAGCCTGGCAGCGAAGATCTCACGATTGACCACGTTGTCCCGCGAGCTCAAGGTGGACTGTCGACTTGGACGAACTGCGTATTGGCTTGCATCGATTGCAATTCGAAGAAGGCTGTCGACCAGGTTGGCGACCGAGCCACTCCATGCATCGTCCATCAAGTTCACGTACCTGATGCGGAGGGCGAACACTGTGCGATCGACGGATGCTGGTTCTTAGGTTTTCGAGCAGTTGCTCAAATGCTGTGCGAATCGCAGCGTTGCGTTCCGATGCCTCGGCTTTGATGACATCGGGGTGATTGGCAATGTACGCCTCGATGGTTTGCCACACACGATGTCCTAGTGCTCGATCAGCAACTTCAAGTTTGTCGTTGATGTCTTCGACCACTTTACGCAGGTTCCCGCCAAGCAGATCGAGGACTTCGTCATCGAACAGATCAAAAAAGTCGGCTACGCGCCGGACCTGCTCAAAGATGTCGTCACCTTGGCTCACGAGAAAGCGAATTGCAATCTCAAAGAGCTCGAAGGCGAGAAGTTTTCATTGGAACGCGACATGGCTCGCTGGTTAGCGGAGATCCACAAGACTACACCTCTCATCCGACCCAACGAAACCGATTCGCCTGCGGTTGCGAGACTGGCCGACCTACAAGAGCGAGTGCGACACATCGAAAGCCGTATGACTACGATACGAAATGAGATCCACCAGATCACCAAAGGCATATTGAGCCAACAAGAAGCAGAAGTTGCGATGTTCTCCTTCGACGCGGTTTGGGAATCGATGACGCTTCGAGACCAAATCCGCCTCATCGGATTGGTTGTCAAACAAGTCGACTACGACGGTGAATCGGGACGCGTCACGATTACCTTCAATCCGATCGGCATCAGGAACCGCGCACAACACGCCACGAAAGATCTAACCGAGGTACCAGCATGAGCGAAACGGAAAAAGTCGACGTCCAATTCCACTTCCAACGCCGCGGCAAGAACAAAGTGCTAGTCGAAGGCAAAGAGCCGCCCAAGCCTGTAAAACCCAAAGGCCGCTTTAGAAACAACCAACAGTGGGCACACGAGACGCTTCTCATGAAGAGGCAGATCTCGCTCACTACCTTGGATCGCTCCAAGTTCGATACCTTAGGATCCTCATAGTTAGGATGGAATCCCGAACGGCAGTTGAGCATTTTTCCTCAATCCCTTTCTTTAAAGTACTCGTCGCGATTAGCACCATCAAAAGCAGCCCGAATGGAGGCAGCATCGTTTGAATAGTTTGCCACTGCCACACGGACACGGATCGTTCCGTCCGAGCTTTTCCTCAAGCAGCTTGTCGCCGTGTACGATGCGAATGCCGCGTTTGACTTTGGTTTCCGACGGGAAACCTTGTCGTCGTTTACTCATGGGTTCGAAAAAAGGAATCTTCAAAAATTTCGTCGCGCATGATAGAGCTCCTTCACACTCAAATTACTTGGAAGTAGAAAATGACTCGCCTCGCCAATAAGACAACGGCGAGTCAGCACAAAAACATTTGAACGAAGTGTTAGTTCAGACGTTTCGGTTGCAA
Source organism: Pirellula sp. (assembly GCA_043750255.1). Lineage (GTDB taxonomy): Bacteria > Planctomycetota > Planctomycetia > Pirellulales > Pirellulaceae > JBKCUI01. The sequence continues at coordinate 7,840 of JAYVBW010000349.1, read as the reverse complement.
TGATGTAATCCAACCTTCCTCTTCGTGGCCAATTTTCTCATTCGGTGTCACGGCTCGTCGACGAAAGAAAATCGTTACTGAGCTTAAAAGAACAATGATTACCAACAAGGCAACTCGATAAGGTATTTCATCCAACATGGCGTGCCCGAGTCCGACTAGTGAAATGTCCTTCGAATGGAGACTTGTATCATCAATCTACGTTTTTTCTTTGTCAGGTTCTGCATATAGAAGCCAGTATGTCACAGGGATTACGAACAGGGTAAACAGCGTCGACGCAATCAGCCCGAAAATCAGTGACCAGCCAAGGCCAGAAAAAATCGGATCGAGCGTAATGGGAATCGCAGACAACAACGCTGCTCCCGCAGTCAGCAAGATTGGACGCAATCGCACTACGCGGCTTTCAAGGATAGCGTCAAACAGCGGCCTTCCTCTGGCTACCGATTGCTGCATAAAGTCAACCAGAATGATCGAATCACGCGTTACGATCCCCGACAATGCAATCATTCCAATCATGGCAGTGGCCGTGAAGTAGACGGGGTCCGCGTAGCCTCCAACCGTTTGACTCGCCATGGCATTGAGCAAATAAAAGCCAGGCATCACCCCGAGAGCTGTCAGTGGAATCGCAAGCATCACGACGATCGGAACCAGGAACGATCCCATCTGCGCGACCAAGATGATGTAAATCATGAGCATGGCAGCTGCGAATGCCAGTCCTAGATCTCGAAATACATCCAAGGTGATTTTCCATTCGCCTTCGCCTGCGAACGTCACTGCCATCCCTGGTGCAACTCGCCAATCGATCCCGCTTCCATTCGACAAGAATGACCTGTAGCCTAATGAACGCGGTTTGGAGTCCTCTACAAAGTCTTGGCCGTTTGGTAATTGATCGCTCAAAATGTCGATGACGCAGTCTGCTGGTGGACGTCCAACGCACTCGGCGAAGACATACGCTACGCGTTTGAGATTCTTGTGATAGATCGTTTGGCTTACGGTCTCTGTGTGCCAGTTTCCAATTTCCCTTAGTTGTACCAATTGGCCACGTGCATTCTTGAAACTCAACTGCGACAGATCCTCTTGACTGGAACGCAATTCTCTCGGCAGTCGAAACGCCAACTTCAACGGATTACGCTCTCCTTCGATGCGGAGCACATTTTCGCGGTCACCTGTCAATGCAATTTGAATCGTATTGGCAATATCGGTTACCGAGATTCCGGATAATGCTGCTTTTTCTTGGTCGGGTTCAAATACCAACCGTGGAATTGTGGCCTCCCGAATGTCATCGACTTCAGCCACTCCCGGTTCGCGGCGCATACGGTCTGCCACGATTGCGGCTGAATTTAGAACGTCTCGATAGTCGCTATTGTCCGAGCCATAAACTTCCGCAACCAGTGACGCCAATACGGGTGGCCCAGGCGGCAACTCGACGATTTGAATCTTGGCATTCTCGGATTTCGCAAGGTTTTCGAGTTCGTCGCGTAATCGCAGTCCGATCCCGTGACTTTGCTGGGCTCGATTCTTCTTGCCAACAAAATTGGCACGCACCTCGGCTTGAAACGGCCGGCTTCGCAAATAATAGTGCCGAACCATACCGTTGAAATCGATTGGCCCCGATGCGCCAACCGTGCTCACGTAATTGATCACCTCGGGTTGAGACGCGAGCACCGATTCGATGCGACGAACGACTGCATCAGTCCGTTCAAGCGTCGTTCCTTCCTCCATGTCCAGCAAGAATAAGATCTCGTTCTTGTTGTCGAATGGAAGCATTTTCAGAGGAACCATCCGCAATGCACCTAAGCTCATTGCGGCCGCAGTTAGCCCTCCCATAAACACCAGAAACACGACTGCGCGTAATCGTGTCTTGAGAAGCGGCAACATCAATGGTCGAAAGAATCGATACAGCATGGATTGTTGAACGACAGCGGGATCATACGCTTCTTCATGCACGGGCTCTGAGTCGTTTGCGTTTTCAGCGATCGCGGTAGCTTCTTCAGATTTGGGAATTAGATTCGTTCCCCAAGTCAAAATGTGGTACGACAACCAAGGAGTAATCGTAAACGCGACAAACATCGACATCACCATCGCAACAGGGACGTTTAATGCCATAGGTGACATGTAGGGCCCCATCATCCCTGTGATGAAGAACATGGGCAAAAAGCTGACGATGACGGCAAGCGTTGCGCTAATCAGAGGAGGACGAATCTCGGCGACCGCATCGAGAACAATCCTGCGAGTCGCATTCTTGCGATGCTCAAAATGTCGAGCAATGTTTTCGACATCCACAATAGGGTCATCGACTAACAGTCCAAGAGCCAGAATCAAAGCAAACAGCGTGACTCGATTGATGGTGTAACCAAACAATAGGTTCACAGCCAACGTCAGCCCGAACACGACTGGAACCGCAATGGAAACGATTAGAGCTTCACGCCAGCCCAAACCGAAAGTCAAAAGCAAGATCACTATCACGATCGCCACGCCAAGTGCTTCTATCAGTTCATTCACCTTCTCGTTCGCTACGATTCCATTGTTTCGGGTAACGATTAGTTCAACGTCATCAGGCAGAATTTCTCCGCGTAGCCGATTTGCTTCTTGGATCACTGCATCAGCTACCTGAACTGCATTGGCCCCCTTCTGTTTCGAAATCGCAATGGTCACAGATGGAATCGATTCATCGACTAATGAAGGACCTGGCGCCTTATGCTCACCATGCCTCGAACCAATCAGCCATCCCGGAGTCGACTCATGCTTGTCAAACGAGCTTGCAGATCCCCATCCGTGACGAACATAATCGGTAACTTCATCCGGACCATCCGAGACGTTGGCAACATCCTTCAAGAAAACGGGTCGGTCATCGAATACCCCTACGACCAAGTTTCCGACATCTGCAGCCGATGTCAGATGAGGTTGTACGACAACTTGGAATTCTTTGTCCAAACGGCCAAACGTGCTCGCGGGGCTCGCGACGTTTGACATGGCAACCGCATTCTTTACTTCTGAAACCCCCATCTTGTGCGCGAGCAGTCGATCTGGCTCAAGCTCAACCGAGATCGTGCGAGCTTGGCCTCCGACTAGAAAAACTCGGCTCACTTTGGGCACAACCGCGAGTCGCTCTACCAACTCCTCACTAATGCGTCGAAGGGCGAAACTATTGCTATCCGCTCCTGTCACTGCGAACGTCACGACGGGTACGTCGTCGATTTCGACCGGTTTCATCACCCATCCCGACACACCCGGCGGAATCGCCTGGGCATTCTCATTCAGCTTCTTAAAAAGCTTGACGAGACTTCGCTCTCTATCTTGCCCGACATAGAATCGGACCGTAATGATCGCGGAATCGTCGCGAGACATGCTGTAAACATACTCGACTCCGTCAATCTGATAGAGCATGCGTTCAAGTGGAGACGCAACGAGCTGTTCGACTTCGGCCGCCGTGTGACCTGGGAAACTTACAAAGACGTCGGCAAGTGGCACCACAATCTGCGGATCTTCCTCGCGCGGCGTGATCCACAAAGCGGCGAAGCCGACAATCAACGATAGAATGATCAGAATGATCGACAGGTGCGACTCGAGAAAGATTCGCACGATGTTGGTTAGGAAGTCGTTCGGTTCGTGTGCTGAATTTTTGTTCGAAGAAGTTTCAAGTGCTGGCTTCTTATTCACGGTGAAACTCCCTTTGCAACCGATGCTGGAATCAAGACCTGTTCGCCAGCTTTCAGTCCAGTCAGGATTTCTACCTGATCCTTGAAATCTCTACCCACTTGAACGGAGCGACGGGCTAGCCCAACTTCGGTTAGAACTTGAACAAACGTTAGTTGACCCACACGCTGAATCGTCTCGGCAGGAATCAACAATAGATGTTCATCTTCCAAAGGCAGCATGAGCCTGCCAAACATGCCACTGTATACTCCTGGCGGACAAGGCCCCGTTACTTTGACTTCAAACGACCGACTGGAAACATCTGCTTTAGGTACCACTTCACTCACCGTGGCGAGGCATTCGTAACCAAGTGATTCCATTCTTGCAGGCAATTGTTGACCAACTTGCAGTTTCATTGCGAGCGATTCACGAACGTTAGCGACAAGTTGCATATGCGACGGATCGTAAAGTGACACCAGGGTCTGGCCAGGGCTCACCGTGTCACCTGGTTGAACCGCTTTGTCTACGATGATTCCCGAAAAGGGAGCGACAACAGTTGCGAAGTCGAGGTAGACCTTGGCTTCTTCCACAGCGCGATTCGCTCGATCAGCATTCGCTTGTGTGGTTTGAACACGGGTCGCCAATGTGTCAAATTCAGCTTGAGAAATCGAGTTGCTTGTGATTAGCTGCCGAGCCCGTGCGACTTCGCTTTTGGCCAATTGCAGTTCAGCAATCATCGAATCGCGATTTGCCTCAGCCTGCTGTACTCTTGAACGCTGCTCGTCGTCTGAGAGCTTTACAAGGATTTCGCCAGCGGTGACTTTTTTTCCCGCAGTAACATTGACTTCCAAAACACGAGCAAGGATCTTCGATGCAACATTGGCTTCGTGAACTGGTTTAATGGCGCCAATGGCAGATTCATATCTCGGCTGCGTTATCTCCGTAACCACAGCATACTTCGCTCCGGCTGGCGCCGGGCGAAGACGAGTGCTCGGTGTCGCATCGACCTTGGTGTGGAAATAACCAGCGATGACCATGAGCAACAGCGTCACTCCGACAATGCCTGCGAGCATTGCGAGCCACACACTCACGCTTCGTATACGATTCATCCAAAGTTGCATCATGTTTGATTTCTTAGTTCAAGTCCACCATTTGTTGCACCACGGCACTCAATTCCGATTCGGAAGGCATACCTGCCGATTGAGCAACAACTTCGCCTCGAAGTAAAAACGTAAGAGTCGGTATCGATGAAACGTTGAATTGCTGGGCAAGCGCTGGTTCCTGGTCGATATTGACCTTCACAATCTTGGCCCGGCCATCGAAAGCGGTCGAGACTCGATCCAATACAGGACCAAGCATCCGACAAGGTGCACACCAGTCGGCATAAAAATCGACCACAACTGGCATCGAAGATTCTAGCACTTCGCTTTCGAAAGTAGCGAGTGAAACTTGTTTTGCACGACTCATTTTGAACGCCCTTTGGGAAAACGATGGAATTGATCGATGAATTGGCTTGGCGATATTCGCTCTAACAGGAAAAGGAAAGTTACGAGCTATCCTATTCTTCTGGCGTGGCTGAAGTTCCTTCAGCCTGTTGAATTTGACTTGCTGAATTCGCTGAGGAAGCGTTGGATGGTGTTGGCGTTCGGAAGAATATGCTTTGAAGCGTCATTACCAAAAACAAGAGGCCAGCGATCCACATCCCTGGGCAAACCTTGCAACCAGAGCCGTATACGTCACATGCCATGATTTGTATTCCTTTCAAGAATCACCATGAATCTAACTACAAGTGCAGACCCATGAACTCGAGAAAAGTTACAAAGCAAATTGTGCGATGCGACTTAAGTGACTTCGTCCGACTCCACGAAGTTTGTTTTTACCAACCAGAAACACCAGGAAATGAGTCCGATGTTGATTACTGCGAAGAGTGGGGGCATCACAAAAAGCAACGCCGCGACACAAGTAAGCAAAAGCAATTGCGATCGATCCATTATTTCTAAACTCCGTTGCAAATGGGTAACAAGTAACTATTCATTTTGATGTCGACGCATTGTATTCGCCGAGTCTTTCCTTGACCGGCAAGTGTTGACTCAGTTCAAAGTGGGGCCGTTTTTGCGAGTTAACATAGGCCGCAATATCAACGGCCTGTTCGTCGGTTAGGTCTGTTTCATCCAATGGCATTGCGACTTTCAACCAGGCAGCGAGATTGTCCACGGAGGACAGACCAGCACCATCGTTATAAGACCGTTCGCCCCAGACTGGCGGATTGTCCTTGTCGCCTTGACCGTCTTTTTGATGACACTCCGCGCAGCGAGAAGCGTACAAAGAAGCACCTCGCTTGATGTCCGCGTGATCGGACTTAATGCGAAGTTGCTTAATTGCACCAGGGCCAATTGGACGCTCGGGATTCATCTTCACGGGCATATCTTGAGACAACGAAGTGATGTAGGCCGTTACCGCGACGGAAACTTCGCTGCCCAGCGGCGGTCGGGTGCCGTTGCAACTTCGCATGAAACAGTTGAGAACTCGGTCTTCAAGTGTGATGACACGCTCTTCACGTGGTGACCACGCGGGATAAGCAGTGGCTGTTCCCAAAAAAGTCCCCGCGCGAGGATGCCTGCCGTTGTCCAAGTGGCAACTCGTACAATTCAGTGCATTGCCTACATAGGTCTTGGAAAGAGAATGCGTCGTCGTGCCATTCACGATGGCCTCGCCTAGTTGAATGACGCTCGCGAGCTTACCAAAAGCGGGTTCACTAGTGGCGGGAGTTTGACCGAAGGCAGCCAGACCAAAGTCCACTATACAAATGGATGCAAATACAACCAACGCGACATCCTGTCGAAGTTGCTTTGCTTGTTGGTGAACAATCATCCTTTGCTCATTCTAAAATCATGAAAGTAAATACTTATCCGTTTACAGTGGGCTTAACCGGTGATCCGAATTTTTCTTCCCACTTGGACTTCAAGCTCTGCTGCAATCGTTGTTCGAAATTCTTGGGCATTTCGTAGGGCAGACCATCGCGGTAGAGCGAAATCGTCTGACGAATATTGTCAACGACAACTTGGCACGGGTTGCAGCCGGCAAGATGTTGCGAAAATTCCTCGCAGATCTCAGTCAACTGGGCTCCGTCTACGTAGTCGTTTAGGGCCTTCAGAAGTTCTTCGCAGGTCATATTGGTTATCCTCGCAATCGTTGCGTATGGCTTTTGATCCAAGAAAGCGGAAAAGGTTACAAGAATTCAGGAATGTTTATGGTCGGGAATCATGGCTTGCATGGCATCGCCAAATTTCTTCGTCAAGCGTTCACGTAGTGCCAATCGAGCTCTTAGGAGTCGAACTTTGACTGTCGATTCTGTCAAATCTAACGCTTGTGCCGTTTCCCGTACGGAAAGTCCCTCGACGTCGCGCAAAACGAAAACCAAGCGATATTTGTCATCGAGCTCGAGAAGGGCTTTTTCCAATTCCTCTTGCACCTCGGCTTGCTGAACGATTTCATCCGCCGTTTGACTCCACGGGGCAATGAACTCTGGATGCGGAATGTCGCTGTAGTTGTCGTAGGACGCCATGTCCGTCATCGATACCATCTTCCCCCCACGCTTCTTCCGCAAAATCTTGAGTGCATGGTTGGTGGTGATCTTGAGGACCCATGTCGCGACCGACGACTCCTCGCGAAAGTCTGAGATATGTTCAATGAGCGCTAAGAAGGTTTGCTGAGTCGCGTCTTCGGCATCTTGAGTTTGTTGGAGAATCCGATAGGCCAGCCCATAAACTCGCGGCTGAAGCTTGGCCAGAAGCTGTTGAAATGCCGCAAAATCGCCCACTTTAGCGCGCTGCAGCAAGCCAATATCTGTGGGTTCAACCAGTAATTGACTCTCCATTTTCCCATCCCAATCAATCGCAAGAAATGATGGCTCGAATCTAATTTCCGTTTTTGAGCCGAGAGCATTGTAACCTTTTCCATTCTGGTGGCTCTGCGTTCCCCGCCGGCATTCTCACAACGCACCTACTTTTTGGACGAAAGAAACATAATCATGTTTGATCCTGCGTGGAAACTTGCTCTCGGCTTATTGTCAGGCGTTGTCTTCGGCTTCCTGCTCCAAAAGGGCCGCGTGGCAAAATACGAAGTTATCGTCGGCCAGTTCCTGGGTCGCGATTTTACTGTCGTGAAGATTATGGCAACCGCTGTCATTGTCGGCTCCATCGGGATA
>JAYVBW010000348.1:0-1636 GCA_043750255.1 Pirellula sp. | reverse complement strand
ACGAAGCCAACCAACAAGAAAGCTGTATGTTCGAGCCACGGATGCTTGTCGAGCAGTTTGATACAGTACCCAGCCACGAGTCGAAGCGTGATAATGCCGATGGTTACGCCAACATAGACCAAAATGATATTGTCTCGAGCGAAAGCGACCGCCGCAACTACATTGTCGAAACTAAGGCTGAGATCGAGGAAGGCGATCAGAGCAATCGTCTTAGCGAAACTCGGGGGGGCTCTGTGCGATCCCAGGTGCTCTTCGTCATCTTCGTTTTCTGCAAAATGGTTGCACATCAACCAAATCAAATAGCTGGCGCCCAAAACCATCAGCCAATGGTTGTGGATGATGTACGAGGCAAGGAACAAAGCGAGGATGCGGAATCCATAGGCACCGGCATAGCCGATCGTCATGGCTATTTTTCGCTTTTTTTCATCTAGGTGCGAAGCCAACGCGGCAATGGCTAAAGCATTGTCAACCGAAAGCAAGCCTTCGATCACAATTAACGCAACGATTACCTGGAGCGATGCAAGAGTGAATATCGATGAAAAATCGGCTTCCGCCAGCAGATTAAAAAACATGAACTATCGAACTTTCCTTGTGGTTGCAGCGTGAGCCTTCTTTTTTACAGAGCTGCCTGCAACGACTCCTGTCTTTTCAGATATTCTAAACGCCTATGCTACCAATACTTGCGAAGATTGCAAGGTAAGAATTCGCTAGAGCTGTGAGTGCCAGGCGCACCTAGCCGTCCAAAAGGCAGCGAGAATAACCAACACCGAAAGCTAAAGAGATGAAACAGTACGCATTTGTTGTAACGATTTATTGCGTTTTAGTAGCCCGCCCGTCTATAACCCAGGCTCATGACGGACACGAACACTCGCACGGGAGTAGTTCGACCGCTTTGCGAACGTGGACGATTGAGGACTCGGGCGCGCACATTCATGGTAGCTTTGTATCTGCCCAAGCGGGCAAAGCACAAGTGCGACGCGACGATGGCAAGCTCGTCATGTTTTCCATCAACCAGTTATGCCCTGCGGATCAACAATGGATTGAAAGTCGACAAGTGGACATACACAATTGGAATGAGCAATCGATCAAGGGTGCTGTATTGATTCATACCACGATGCCGAACAATGCTGTGATTGACCCTCCCGAAATTGCAGCCGCATTCGAACCGTTCGCTAAGCTGAATGCACTCCGCTATCGCCAGGACAATCGATTCTTCTACGTCGAATCCAATGGAATGCCCGACCATCCGATGATGATCGGCATACGAGCGTGGCAACAACAGGTGCCATTACCGCAACTTTACACCGGCGCGAACGCTTGGCAAATCCCTTTGGTTCCAGTCCCGGCCAAGCTGCCGCTCACGGCCAAGAATCGATTCCTACGTGGTGCCATCGCCCTCGCGGTAAACGGCATACCGATTTTCAATCCTCTTAATAATCGCGGCGACGACGCTTACCTATTCGGTGAATTGGACGAATATGGAGGACATTGCGGTCGAGCGGACGACTACCACTATCACCTCCCACCCATGCATCTAGAAAAGCAAGTCGGCAAAGGTAGCATCCTGGCGTACGCGCTCGATGGCTATCCTATCTATGGTTTTGATGAGCCAGATGGATCCAAGGTAGTTAAGCTG